>JBIISU010000083.1:0-5610 GCA_044340815.1 Opitutales bacterium
GCTCGGCGCCGGCGGTTTAGGTTCGCCGGTCGGCCTCTACCTCGCGGCGGCCGGCGTCGGCACGCTTGGCATCGCCGACCCCGACAAGGTGGAGGTCTCCAATCTCCATCGCCAGATCCTGCACGGGTTCGATACGCTGGGGCTGCCGAAGACGATTTCGGCCGCGGAGGCGCTGGCGGAGGTCAATCCCGGGCTGACGATCGTCCTGCACCCGGAAGGTTTCAAGCCGGAGAACGCGGCCGAGCTGGTCGCCCGCTATGACCTCGTCGTCGATGGTACGGATAATTTCGCGACGCGCTTCCTCGCCGCGGACGCCTGTGTCCTCGGACGCAAGCCCTTGGTCCACGGCAGCGTCCTGCGCGCGGAAGGGCAGGTGGGCGTCTTCCTGCCCGCCGCTGGTTGCTACCGCTGCGTCTATCCGGTCATGCCCGATCCGGCTTCCGTGCCGACTTGCGCCGAGGGTGGCGTCTTCGGCGCCACCTGCGGGGTCATCGGCTCGTGGATGGCCTCGGAGGTCATCGCCCTGATCTTGGGGCAGCGCCGGGAGTCCCGTCTCCAGGTCGTCGACATGGCGGCGGGGACTTCGCGGGTGCTCCGTCTGTCGGCCGACCCGGCCTGTCCGGCCTGCGGCGTCAGCCCTTCGCTCCGCGATCTCGCCCCGACCCGCTATGCGGCGACCTGCAGTGCCACCCCCCTTTCCGCCCCCCCCACCATGTCCACCCATCCTTTGGAGGTCTCCATCGAGGAGGCCCATCGCCAGCTTGCTTCCGCCCAGCCGCCGTTCCTGCTGGATGTCCGCGAGCCCAGCGAATTCGCGATCTGCCAACTTCCCGGGGCCAAGTTGATCCCGCTCAACAGCATCCCGGAGCGCCTGGCGGAGATTCCCCGCGACGTCCCGGTGCTGGTGCATTGCCACCATGGAGGCCGGAGCATGAAGGTGACGCAGTTCCTGCGCGCCAAGGGGTATGCCCTGGTCGCCAATGTCCAGGGGGGTATCGACGCCTGGTCGCTCAAGATCGACCCGAAAGTCCGCCGCTACTGAGCCAGTCAAGGCTTGCCGACCCCTTTTGCCCCGCCTTTATTCCCGATACACCCATGAAGCGCTTCACTCTTCCCCTCTTGGCCGCCGCCTTCCTCGTCGGCTGTGGTCCCTCCCGCATGCCTTCGGACTTTGCGGGTTCGTCCGCCAACGGTGGTGCCGGCGGCGCGTCCGACCTGAACCTCCTCGGTTCCGGCGCGGCCGGTGCCGCGGCGCAGGCCGCCCGTGACGGCAACATCCCGCCCGAGGCCATCCTCGTCACCGTCCAGTTCGACTTCGACCAGTACACGGTGAGCGCCGCCGAACGCGCCAAGCTCGACGCCGCCGCCGGCAAGGCCAAGGCGACCAAGCTGCTGATCGTCGGCTACACCGACCAGTTCGGCACGGAAGAATACAACCTGGGTCTCTCCGACAAGCGTGCCCAGTCCGTCCGCGATTACCTCGTCAAGCTCGGCTGCAATCCCGCCGACAGCGAAGTGCTTGGTCTCGGTGAGCAGCAGGCGGACAAGTCGGCCGCGGGCCGCCAGTCCGGCGCGAAGGACCGCAAGGCCGTCGTCGTCGACGCCAACTACTTCACCCGTGGTGGTGCCGCCGCTCCGTCGGCGCCGGCGGCCGGCAAGGCTGCCCCGTCCAAGGCTCCGGTTTCCGGTCCGGCTCCCGGTCCGGTGACGGCGCTCTAAGCGACCCGCGCACACGCCATGACAAAGGCCCGCCGTTTGGCGGGCCTTTTTTGTCGGACGTGCCTGCCCGCCCAGCGATCAGGCCAGCGTGCCGTAAAGGTACCCGAGCGTGCCGACGTAGAGCAGCGCCGCGATGGACTTGCCGATCAGCCGCTCGCGGTCCGTGCGATGCGGGGCGCCCCAGCGTCCCCAGACCCAGCAGGCGGCGGCGATCACGGCCAGGCCGAGCGACGCGTCGCGGACCCAGTTGGCTTCCTCGACCAGCGCGGAGAGGACCCAGAGCAGGAAGAGGGCGTAGGCGAAGAGCGGGAAGGCCATCGCCTGCTTGAGCGTCTCCATCCATTCGCCCGGGCGGGGGAGGAGGGCCGCCAGGCGCGGGAAGGCCGAGAGCAGGAGGTAGGGCAGGGCCATGCCAAGTCCGATCACGGTGAAGAAGAGCAGCGTCTCGCCGGGGGTGCGTTGCTTGTCCAGGGCGAAGCCGAGGGCGGCGCCGAGGCCGGGAGCGGTGCAGGGTGTGGCGACGGCCGTGGCCAGGACGCCGGAGAGGAAGGCGCCGGCGGAACCACCTTTGCCCTCCGCGTTGGCGGCCGTGCCGGCGAGGCCCGTGCCGATCTCGAAGACGCCCGCGAGGCTGAGGCCGAGCGTCACCATCAGCACGCAGGTCGCGAGGACGAAGCCGGGGGACTGCATCTGGAAGCCCCAGCCGACGGAGCCGCCGCCGGCCTTCAGCGCCAGGATGAGCCCGGCGAGGGCGAGGAAGCTCAGCACGACGCCGACGGAGTAGAGCAATCCATGGCGGATCACCGTGGCGCGCGCGGCGCCGGCCTCCTTGGCGAAGCCGAGGACCTTGAGGCCGATCATCGGGAAGACGCAGGGCATCAGGTTGAGCAGCGCGCCGCCGCCGAAGGCGAGGAGCAGCCAGACGCCGTAGCCATGCTCCGTCGCCGTCGCCTGGTAGGCGCGGCCGGAGCGGACGGCGGCGAGGGCGGCGAGCACCTCGTCGCCCGTCAGGAATTCGGAGAGCACCGCGGGCGCGGCGTCCTTGCGGAGGAACACGTTGAGCGGCACGCCTTCGCGTTCGTAGCGCTTCAGTTCCTTGGTGATGACCTCGTCCTTGCGGGTCCAGTCGGCCTTGAAGAGCACGACGCCCTCTTGGGCGAGGGCCGTCGCGACGTCCGGCTGCGTGTAGACCCGCTTGTTGACCTGGCAGCTGGCGCACCAGCGGGCGGTGAAGTCGACGTAGACGGTCTTCCCGGCGGCCAAGGCCTGCGCCTGGGCTTCCGGGGACCAGGGTCGCCAATCCGCCGATCCGGGGGCGGGGGCGTTCTTCGGCGTCGTTTGCGGAGCGCCCGTGCCTTGACCGCCCGAGGGCGTGGCTAGCAGGCGGACGAAGCCGCCGGCGCCATCGGGGCCGACAAAGCTGACGGGTCCGTCGGTCAGTTTCTCGGGGGCTTCCTGCAGGCTGAAGGAAAGGGAAGTCGCGGTGCGCTTCTGCTTGAAGACCGCGCCGGGGCTGAGAAAGCCGCGTTCGGGGAACCAGGTCTTGGTCAGGTCGACTTTGGCGCCGGCGACCGGCGTGACCGTCAACTGTTCGCCGTCCACCCGGAGGTCGCCGGCCACGGTCGGACGCAGGTCCGGGTAGAGCTTGGCGTCGAGGGCGTAGGGGGCGTTGCCCGCTCCGACCTTCACGGTCAGCGCCACATCCTGCTCGAACGGGTAGCACCCCTTGTCGTCGCACTCCAGCCATTCGACGCGCGCCTTGAGCTTGAGTTCGCCGGCCGCCCCGGCCGGCACCGCGAGCTCCATCACCAGCAACGTCTCGTGCTCGTGCACGAAGTTGTAGACGCCGCTTTGGTCCAGCAGGATGGGGCCGGGGTAGAGCAAGGGGCCGGCCTTCGTGCCCGCGGTCTCCTTCCACGCGATGGCCGGGGATTGGCCGGCGTCGCCCGGGTTCTTCCAGTAGATGTGGAAATGTTCGTCGCAGCGGAAACGGATCGCGATCCGCGACGTGCCGCCCGCCTTGATGTCCGGCGTCAGGTTGACCAGGTCGACCTTGGTGCGCTGGGCGGCGCCGAGGTCCGTCAGGAGTCCTCCGAGGCAGAATAGGAGGAGGGGGAGTAATCGCATGACCCCAAAATGGCGGCAAAACCCGCCCGAGGCAAGGGCGGGGAAGGGCTACGGCACCAGCCGGCAGGGGAGGAGGGCCGCATCCCGCATGCCGTGGATGATCTTCTTATCGGCCGGGCAGAAGGTGGAGAGGATGCCGTTGAGCTCCGCCGTGTCGCCGTCCACGAAGTAATAGGGGCACAGGCGGACGCGGCCATCCGCCGCGGCGATGGTGCCGTCGTCGGCGTAGACCGGGTGGCTGAGCCGGGAGGGCTTGTGGTATTCCTGCATCACGTGGAACGTGTCGTTCTCGGGGTCGAGCGCGTGCTCGATCGCCTCCAGCCATTCGTCGCGCGAGACGTCGCTGCCCAGGGTCACGCTGCGGGCGCCCCAGGCGGTCTCGTGGAAGCCGCTGGCCTTGATGATCAGGTTGCGTTCCCGCTGGCTGGCCTCGGCGAGCTCATGCCAGTCGCGGATCGGTTGGCCGCCCACCGTGGGGGCGTGCAGCACGGCGGTCGGCGGAAGTTCGCCCGGCTCCATGATCCAAGTGCGCGGCACGATGCGCAGGAGCTCCTCGCGGTGGTCCTCCGGCAGGTTCTCCTTCCAGAATTCGGAGAGCTGGGGGTGGTGCAGGAGGGCCAGGCCGAGCTTCTCCTCCTGGAAGGCCTTCATCGGCGGGGTCAACGCCAGCTTGCCGGCCTCGACCGCGGCGAAGATGCCGTCGGCGCTCTTCACGTTGGCGAGGTCGAAGAGCTCGAAGAAGCGGTAGAGGACGTGGATGCGCGTGGGCGCGCCGTGCAGGGGGATGAAGGACTCGTCGCCCATCTTCATCACCTGCGAAGGATCGACCACGTGCACGTCGTGACCGAGCCCGCGGAGCTTCTCGGCCAGCCATTCGAACTCCGGACGGTAGGTGGCGGCCTCCTCGCTGACGGCGATGGCGACCGTGGGGAAGCGTTCGCCCGGCACGAGGCGACCAAGCATGGCCTGGAAGCGGGCCGGCATGCCGAGGCCGCCGATGACCTCGGGGAAGTCCTCCGCGTAGACCTCGTTGAGGTAGGCCGTCAGGCCGACCCCGCCGGGTACGCTATCCAACTCCGTCATGGTGAAGCCCTGCTCGGTGATGAGCAGGTCGGGACGGAGGACCAGCGGGTGCTGACCCTTGACCGCGCGGTGGCGGCCGTGCTCGATCAAGCCCGGCGGCTTGTGCCGGTCGAGGTACTGGGCCACCCAGGGCGCATGGATGTCGCGGTTGCGCAGGATCTTCTTATCCGTGGCCGAGCGGACGTAGAGGCGCTCGAGGGCCCGCTGGTAGCTCAGGCAGGCGGCGCCGATGAGCTTGAGCTCGCGGAGCTGGGCGGCGGTGATCGGCCAGGGCTCGGGCGAAAGCTTCCAGATCTTCTCCGCGAAGAGCGGGGGATCGAGGAGCTTCTGGCGGAGCGTTTCCCGGGACGGCATGGCGGGCGCGAGGTCAGTCCTCGATCTTGATGTCCTTATTGCGGGTGCGGGGCCCGCCGGCGCGCAGCCAGCCGTTGATGAAGGCGTCGATGTCGCCGTCCATCACCGCCTGGATGTTGCCCGTCTCGACGCCGGTGCGCAGGTCCTTGACCATCTGGTAAGGCTGGAAGACGTAGGAGCGGATCTGGTTGCCCCAGCCGATGTCGCCCTTCTCGCCGTAGTACTTCTCCATCTCGGCCCGCTTGTCGTCCAAGGTCTTCTCGTAGATGCGGGCGCGCAGGATCTTCATCGCGAGGGCGCGGTTCTTGACCTGGGAGCGTTCGCGTT
>JBIISU010000084.1:0-5586 GCA_044340815.1 Opitutales bacterium
CGCCCGGGCGGAGGCTAGTTCTGGGTCGAGGTTCAGGCTGAGCAGGTGCTCCGCTTCCTCGATCAGGCCGCCGTTGAGCATGTCGACGGTGCGGGCTGCGATTCGGTGCCTGAGTTCGGGGTCAGGCCGCTCCAGGAGCTCGCAAGTGATGGGGTGGTCGGCGAACGGTCCCCGGCGCTGGAGGAACTCCTCGCGCAACTCCGCGAGCGGGCGGCCGCTGGCCAGCCGGCGTTCCAAGGCCTTCGCCACCCGGATGGGGTTGTGGACGTCCAGCCAGTCGGGCAGGGCGGCCCCTTCGAGCGCCCGTAGCTCGGCGAGCACCGCCTCCGGCCCGCGCGCCTGAAGCGTGCGCACGGTCTCGATCACCGCCTCGCCGATGGGCAAGTCGTCCGAGACCGGTCCGAAGAAGGCGGCCAGGTAGAAGCCGCTCCCGCCCGTCACCAGGATCCGTTTGCCCCGCGCGTGCGCGTCGGCGATCGCCGCCCGCGCCATCGCGACGAACTGCACGACGGAGAAGCGTTCCGTCGGCGCCACCAGGTCGAGGCCGTGGTGCCGCACGCGGGCCTGCTGCGCCGCGGTCGGCTTGGCCGAGCCGATGTCCATGCCGCGGTAGACGCAGACGGAATCGCAGGAAAGGATCTCCGCGTCGTGGCGTTCCGCCCAGGTCAGCGCGGCCTCCGTCTTGCCGACCGCCGTCGGGCCCGTCAGGACGTGGATCGCCGGGGCGGCCATCAGCCGCGCTTGGCCCAATCCAGGCCGTAGGACAGGAGCACGAGCGCGGTCGGGGCCGTCAGCACGAGGCTGTCGATCAGGTCGAGCGCCCCGCCGATGCCGGGGATCGTGGCGCCGGAATCCTTCGCGCCGGCCAGACGTTTGAAGACGGATTCGACCAGGTCCGACGGGATGCTCAAGGCCGCGAGGGGCAGCGCCATGAGCGCGGCCTTCGCCGGGGTCATGAAGGGGAGTCCGAGCGGGCCGACGCAGATCCAGGCGAACAGGGCCGAGGCGGCGGCGGAGAAGGCCAAGCCGCCCGCGCAACCTTCCCAGCTCTTGGCCGGGCTGATGGTCGGGGCGAGCTTGTGCCGGCCGAAGGGGACGCCGATGAGGAGGCCGCCGACGTCGGTGAACTTGGTCGCGACCACGACCCACACCACGTAATAGAGGCCGATGGGTTGCCGACTGAGCAGTTGCCCGTCCTCCATGCGCGCGATCGCCACCAGCGAGGCGAGCATGAAGGGGATGTAGGCGAAGCCGTAGAGCGTCGGGAAGCGGCGCAGCAGCGTGGGGACCTCGCCGGGGCGCCGGAGTCGCGTCAGCAGGTGGAGGCCGAAGAGCAGGGCGCCGAGCGTGAGCACCGCGTTGGCCCGGGCGCGTTCGTTGGCGAGGAAGAACAGCGCGAAGAGCAGCAGGAATCCCGCCACGATGCCCGTGGGGCTGGGTCGGCCCACGCCGGGGATGCGGGCGGCCAGTTGGTGGAACTCGTACTGCGCCGCGCCGACGAGCAGGGCGAGCAGGCCGAAGGCCGCCTGTTCCGCGACCGAGAAGAACCCGCCGACCCAGATCACCAGGCCGACGACCACCCAGAGGCCGAGGGTGCTCAGGGCGCGGTCTTTCATGGGGTGGGCGGGGTTTGGAGTTGCTCCGGGGTCATGCCGAAACGGCGCTCGCGCTTCGCGTATTCCGCGAGGGCGAGCCGGAGTTGGTCCTTGGTAAAGTCGGGCCAATGCACCGAAGCAAATACAATCTCCGCGTACGCCGACTGCAGCAGGAGGAAGTTGCTCAGGCGATGTTCGCCGGACGTGCGGATGATGAGGTCGGGGTCCGGCAGGCCGGCGGTCTGCAGGCGGGCTTCGACGGACGACCAGTCGACCTGCGCCGGGACCTGGCGGCCGGCCGCGACGTCCTCCGCGAGCCGGCGCGCGGCCGCGACGATCTCCTGGCGGGCCCCGTAGTTCAGCGCGACGACGAGCTGGAACGCGGTGAAGTCGCGCGTCTTCGCGATGGCGTCCTCCAGCGGGCGCCGCACGAAGTCGGGCATCGCGGCGAGGTCGCCGATCACGCGCAGCCGCACGCCTCGCCGTTCGAGCCGCGCGAGGTGGGCGCGCAGCACCCATTCGCCCAGCTTGAAGAGGCCGCTGATCTCCTCGGGCGGACGCTTCCAGTTCTCCGCCGAGAACGCGAAGACGGTCAGCGTGCCGATGCCCAGGTCGATGCAGTCGTCGACAATCTCGATCAGGCGCTCGGCGCCGCGGCGATGGCCTTCCAGGCGCGGCAGGCCGCGCGCGGCGGCCCAGCGACCGTTGCCGTCCATGATGATCCCGACATGGCGGGGGAGGTCGGCGGGGCGCTGGTCGTCGGGGGCGGGCACGGGAGCGGGCAGATTGCCCCCGCCTCACCGCCCGTGGCAACCGCGAATCAACGCTCGCCCCGGGGCTCCTCGGTCGCGATCAGCACCCCGGGAAAGCCGGCTTCGCGCACCAAGGCGCAGAGTTCGACGAACGCCTGCATCGTCAGGGCGGCGTCGGCCTTGACCAGCACCGGCCGGTGGCGGCCACCGGTGGCGGCCACCCGGCTGAGTTCCTTGCGCAGGCCCGCGCGGTCGATGACCCGTCCGGCCACGACGTAGATGCCCGTGCCGCGCGCCGAGATCAAGGTCACGGCCGCGGCGGTCCGGGCGAGGTCGGGCTCCGCGTTGCGGGGCACCTGCGTCCGGCGGGCGAACGCGGCCACGCGGTCGTCGAACGCGACGTAGGTCCCGGCGGTCAGCGCGAAATGCCCGACCAGCGTCCAGACCAGCGCCAGGGCCAGGCCGGCCAAGGCCAGCGGGACCAAGTCCAAGCCTTGTTCGGCGGGACGGACCTTGGCGAGGACTCCGAGGGGCGTGCGCATCTCAGGCCTTCGGCGGGGTCGCCGGGAGCTCGTGGCGGACGAAGGTGATGATGGTGTGGGCCGCCACTTCCATCTCGGTCACGATGGAGCGGACGCGGCCGACGAGGAAATGGTGGGCGAGGGCGCAGAGCGCGGCGATGAGCAGGCCGAAGCCCGCGGTCGCCAAGGCCGCCTGCGCCTGGCCCAGGATGGCGTCGCCGCTGGCGTAGAGGCTACCGTCCCGCAGGGCGGTCACGATGCCGTAGCCGGAGAGCACGCCGCCGGCGAGGCCGAGCAGCGGGGCGACCCGGCCGATCGCGGCGATCGAGCCGAGGCGGCGTTCCAGCACGGGGAGCTCGAGCAGGGCGGCTTCGGTGGCGGCGGCGCGCATGGCTTCCTCGCCCTGGGCCGAGCGGAGCAGGGCGGCCTTGACCACCCGCGGGATGGGCCCCGGGGACTCCTCGCAGGCCGCGAGGGCCTCCAGCGGGCGCCCGGCCAACAGGTTGTTCCGGACGCCATCGATGAAGTCGGACGAGAGCACGAGGCCGCGGTGCAGGAAGAGGGAGCGCTCGACCACGAACACCAGCACCAGGAAGGCCAGGACCAGCAGCAGCCAGGCGAACGGGCCGGCGTCGAAGGGGAAGGAGAAGGCGCAGGTGGTCATGGCGGGGTCTTACTTGGGGCGGCGGAGCGTCGCAAGTTTGCTTTCGGCGGCGGCTTGTCCGGGTAGCCGGCTTTCGCCGGGCTTCAGGCCGCGGTTGAGCTCGGGGATCAGCTGGTAGGCCGCGATGGCCTCGGCGACGTTGCCTTCCTTTTCCCAGACCTGGCCGAGGAGGAGGATGGCCCGGGCCAGCCAGACGCGGCCGCCGCGGGTGAACTCCGGCGCGGCCGCGGTCCCGGCGCGGAGCGGACCGAGCAGGCCGACGAGGTTGGCGCGGGCTTCGCGGAGGGAGGCGGCGGCGTCGACGCCGGTCTCGGTGCCGGCGCGTTCCAGCAGGGCGAGGGCGAGCTTGTAACGGGCCTCGGCCGCGGTGTCGGGGTCCTTCGCGTAGGCGTCGCAGACGCGTTGGTAGGCGGCGACGGCCAGGCCGATGCGTTGCCGGTCGAGCTGGCCCACCCGGTCGCGGTTCAGCTCCGAGCGGCCGAGCAGGGAGTCCGCGCGCGCCATCTCGGCCTGCGGCCGGGCCGGGTCGTCGGCGTGGGCGCGGATGAGGTCGTCGAGGATCTTATAGGAGTTGTCGAAGAGGCCGAGGGCGCGGAGGAGTTCGGCGCGGCGCAACGTGACGCGCACGATGAGCGGGTGGCGGCCGTGCTGCTCGGCGAAGAGCTCGAGCAGCTCGACGGCCTCCTTCAGCTTCGCCTCGCCTTCGGCGGGCGACTGCTGGACGGCCTGTTCGGCGGCCTCGTAGAGTCCGAGCGCGGCGAAGTCGGCCAGCCCCGGCTTGCCGGCGAAATCCTTGCCCAGCTTGGTGAACAGGGCCTGGGCTTCGGCGTGCTCCTCGCGGCCCGCGAGGAAGCGGCCCTCGGCCAGGAAGGAGGCGGCCGCGGCGGGGCTGTCGGGTTGGCTCTCCCGCAGTTTGCGGAATTCCTCGCGGCCCTTCGCCGCATCCTGGCCGAGGAAGGTGCGCGCGCGCAACAGCGCGAGGTGGCCGCGGAGCTCGGGCACCTGGTTCCGCAGTTCGCGGAGGGCGGCGGTCGGGGCGCCGGCGTCGATGCGGTCAAGCCGGCCGGCGATCTCGTCCGCCAACCGGACCGTGGCCGCCGTCTGGCCGTTGCCCAGGGCGACGAGGGCCTTCAGCCAGGCGAAGCGGAGGCCGAAGGCGGGGTCGTCGCCGGCGCTCGCGATGAAGGGCGCGAGGCGCGTCACGAGCCGGTCGGCTTCCTCGGGGCGCAGCGACTGGCGGGCGTCGTCGACGACGTTCCAGGTGTTGCGCCACGTGATGGGCAGCTCCGGGGCGCGGGGGCCGCGCGCGGAGGACTCGATGATGCCGGCGGCGCGTTCGCGCAGGGTGGCGTCCTTGCCTTGGGCGAGGACGCTCAGCACGCGCTGGTAGCAGGCGTCCCCGGTCAGGCGGGGGTCGCGGGACTCCGCCTGCGCCGTGGCGTAGGCCTTTTCCGCCAGCACGAAATCTCCCGCGAGGAAGAGGCAATCCGCCGCCAGCACCGCGAGGGTGTCGCGCTCCGCGGGCGCCGTGGTCAGCTCGCGCAGGCGTCCGAGGGTTTCGGCGGCGAGCCGGTAGGAGCCTTCGCCCCAGTAGGCCAGCGCCAGCGTCCGGTGCGCCTCGCGGGCCAACGGACTGGCGGGGACATCGCGGAGGAGGTCTTCGGCGGCCTGGCGGGCCTTCTCGCGGCTGCCCGCCAAGGTCATCACCTGCGCGCGGGCGAGGTGGATGGCGTCGAGCACCTTCGGGTCGCGGGGACAGGCGTAGGCGAACTCGCCTTGGCGCTTCATCAGGAAGTCGTAGACCTCGTTCGCCACCGACTTGCGCTCGGAGAGCGGGGCCTCGAAGGCCGCGGCCACGAGCCCGCGCAGCGCGGTCAGGCGGACGGCGGGGTTGGCGCCGTTGCGGGCGGCGGCCATCAGGAAGCGTCGGCCCTCGGGGTCGTCGGTGCCGACGATCAGGCCGGAGAGGAGGTCGGCTTCGGCCCGCCGGGCCTCGGTGAGGGGACCGCATTCGGCCAGGGCGCGGATCGCTTCGCGGCGGGCGGCGCGGACGC
>JBIISU010000085.1:0-5578 GCA_044340815.1 Opitutales bacterium
GGAGGTGTCGCGGAGGAACGTGACGAAGTTCGCGATGCCGACGTTGTCCACGCCGCAGCGGAAACGGTCGGGGTAGGTCGTCAGGCAGGCCAGGCTGAGGTAGCCGCCGTAGCTGCCGCCGGAGACGGCGAACCGGGTCGCGTCGAGCCGCGGTTCCCGGGCGGCCCAATCCAGCAGGGCGCCGACGTCCTTGACCGAGTCCTCGCGCTTCAGGACGTTGTCGAGGGAGAGGTAACGGCGGCCGTAGCCGGTGGACCCGCGCACGTTCGGGTAGATGAGCGCCACGCCCAGCTCGTTCAGGTAGTAGAGCAGGTTCCCGCGGTAGCCCGGGCGCGACTGCCCTTCGGGCCCGCCGTGGAGGAGGAAGAGCGCGGGGCGCTTGCCGGGAAACTTGACCGGGTCGGGTTCGTAGACGAGCGCGGGGATGCTGAGCCCGTCGAAGCTCGGCGCCCGCACGACGCGCGGCGCCGGCACGGCGATGGCCTGCTTCGGCTTGCTCGTCCGGTCGGTCCAGCGCGTCGCGGTCCCGGCGTCGAGGTCGACGGACCAGGCGTCGGCCGCCGTCTCCTCGCTGTTGAGGGAGAAGCCGAGCTCATGGCTGCCGTGCCGCCAGGCCAGCGCCGAGAGCACCCCGGCGGGCACCGCGGGGAGCGCGCGTTCCCGTCCGTCGGTCAGGTCGAGGACGTGGAGGACCGACCAGCCTTCCTCGTTGCGGGTGAAGGCCAGCAGGCGTCCGTCCGCGGAGAGCGCGAGTTCCTCCGCATCCCAGCGCGGGACCGGCCCGAGGCGGCGCAATTCACTCGTCGCGAGGTCGAGGCGCACCACGTCGAGGAAGTCGGACTCATGGTCGCTCAGCGCGTAGACCGCCTTGTCCCCGTCGCCGAACCGCGCCTGCGCGAGGATGCGCCGGCCGGCCTTCGGCGAAACCTGGACCTTGGCGCCCGTGGCGACATCGGCGGTCCAGAGCCGCGTGTCCTCCTGGCCGGTGGCCACGCGCAGGAGGAGCTTCGTCCCATCCGCCGACCAATCCGCGATGCCCCAGCCCGGGGTGTCGTGGCGGAGCAGCACGCGCTCCTCCCGCGGGTCCGCGGCCTTCACGAGGACGATGTCGCTCGCCTTCACCTCGCGCCGGTTGGTCGCGTAGGCGATCCACTGCCCGTCCTTCGACCAGGTCGCGTCGGTGTTGCGCGATTTCCCGTCGGTGAGCCGGACCGGCGTCGCCTTCGGGTCGGCGGTGTCGACCAGCCAGAGCTGGTAGTTCTCGTCGCCGCCTTGGTCGGCGACGTAGAGCAGTTTCGTGCCGCCGGGCTGGAAGGCGCCGTTGCGGATCGGTTCGGGTCCGCGGGTCAGCGGGACGCGCTTGCCTTTCGGTTCGGCCATGCGGTGGAGGTGCGTCGCGTCGCCTACGCGAGTGGTGACCATCGCCTCGCGCCGGGCTCCGTGCCACCCGCGGAAGCTCGCCCCACCGAGGTTCAGGTAGGGTTCGACCTGCGTCCGCAGCTCGGGCGGGATCGGCGGCACGCCTTCGACGACCAAATTCGCGGGGACTTCCGCGCCGCCGGCGAGCAGCAGGGAAAGCAGGAGGGCGAGAGCGGGGCGGACCATGCGATTCTTGATAGTTCGCGGCGCCGTCCGGTCGACCCAGAAGATGGCTCGCCACCGTCGGCCCGCGGGCTAGGTCTAGGCCATGGCCCGGCGTTCCCGACCCCTTCTCGTCCTCCTCTGCGCCCTCGCCGGCTTGGCCGCGCCGGCCGCCGCGATCCCGCCCAAGCCTTCGCCCCTGCAGGAAGCCACGCTCCGTCGCCAGGCGGAGCTCAAGGCTGAGCGCGCCGCCGAGGTGGCCGCCCGCGAGATCAAGGACGGGGACAAGTCCCTCCGCTGGCTGGAGCGGGAGTTCAACCTCGCCCAACAGGGCGAGCGGAGCCTCTGGATTTCGATGCACGGCGGCGGCGGCGCCCCGGCCGAGGTCAACGACCAGCAGTGGCGCAACCAGATCCGGCTCTACGCCCCGCCCGAGGGCATCGTGGTCGCGCCGCGCGCCCCCACCAATACGTGGAACCTTTGGCACGAGCCACACATCGACCGTCTTTTTGAACGGCTCATCGAGGATTTCGTCGCCGTCCGCGGCGTCCATCCGGACAAGGTCTACCTGCTCGGTTATTCCGCCGGTGGCGACGGGGTTTGGCAGCTCGCCCCGCGCATGGCCGACCGGTTCGCCGCCGCCGCGATGATGGCCGGGCATACCAACGGCGTGAACACCCTCGGCGTGCGCAACCTCCCCTTCGCCATGTTCGTCGGCGGCGCGGACGCGGCCTATAACCGCAACAAGGTCGTCGCGGAGAAGATCGCCGAGTTCGGCCGCTTGCGGCTGGAGGATCCCACCGGCTACGAGCATCTCGGCCGCGTGTACCCGGGGATGCCGCATTGGATGGACCGCAAGGATGCCGAGGCCTTGCCGTGGATGGCCAAGTTCAAACGCGTCGCGTGGCCCCGCAAGGTCGTCTGGGTGCAGACCGGCGTCACGCACGACCGTTTCTATTGGCTGGAGTTGCCGGCCGGCGTCGCGAAGCCCGGCCGGAAGATCGTCGCGACCGCCCGCGGCCAGGAGATCGTCCTCGAGGGCGACGTCCCCGCGGGCATGACGCTGCGCCTGCGCGAAGGGCTCGTCGACGACCTCGCCCGCCCGGTCAAGGTCACGGTCAATGGTCGCGCGGCGCTGACCGCGATCCCGACGCCCGCGACGCCCGCCCAGCTGCGCGCCTGGTTGGTCGAGCGGTTCGACGAGCCCGCCACGCCGACCGCCACCCTCCGCCTTCCCTGATCCCTTCCCCGATGCGCACCGCCCTCCTGCTCGCCAGCCTCGTCCTGCCCGCCGTCGCCCGCCCCGCGGCCGAACCTTTCCCGGTCAGCCCCGCCGTGCCGGCGGTCGCCCATCCCGCGCCCGATGCCCCGGGGTTCGTCCCGTTGTTCAATGGGAAGGACCTCGCCGGTTGGCGCACGAAGGGCAACTGGGTGTACGAGGCCGATGGCACCGTCACCCTCCAGCCGCGGCCGGGCGAGACCGGCTGGAAGCGCTTCGACGCGTACCTTTTCACTGAGCGCAAGTACCGCGCCTTCGTCCTCGACCTCGAGTTCAAGTTCGAGCCCACCGGCAATTCCGGCGTCTTCTTCCGCGTGGCCGATCCGCTGCAGCCCGTGGACCGCGGCATCGAGCTGCAGATCCTCGACACGCACGGCCTGGCGAAGCCGGGTCACCATGACTGCGGCGGCATCATCCGGGCGATGGGGCCGTCCCGCAACATGGTCAAGCCCGCCGGCGAGTGGAACCGCTACACGCTCACCCTCAAGGACGACCTGCTGCAGGTCGACTTCAACGGCGAGCGCACCATCGTGCTGGCTTTGGATAAGTCGCCGATGAAGGACCGCCCGGCCGACGGGCACGTCGGCTTCCAGGATGAGGCGAAGCGCGTCTGGTACCGCGGTGTCCGGATCAAGGAACTGAAGTAGGCCTCAACGCGGGAGCCAGCGGCGCGCGCCCAGCCACAACGCCACGGGGACGACCACGCTCAGGCCCAGCGCCCAGGCCGGCTCCGCCTGTCCCAGCGCGCCGATGGCGGCGAAGAGGAACCCCGTCGGCACGCTGCCGCAGGCCAGCGCGAAGAGGAAGGTGCGGAACGGCATGCGGTGCAGGCCGGCGAGGCACGCCACCGCCTCGGGGAGGATCGGGAGGCAACGCGAGCCCGCGACGAGCCAGGCGCCGCCGCGTTCGAAGAGCCCTTCGCCGGCGCGCAGGCCTTCCTCGCCGGCGAGGCGGAGCGCGAGCGGCCGGCCCAGCCAGCGGCTGAGGGCGTAGGCGACGAGCCCGGCGAGCATCGTGCCCGCCGCGGCGTAGAGCCCGCCGAGCCAGGTCCCGTAGGCGAGGCCGAGGGCCGACATCACGAGCGTGCTCGGGATCGGCAGGAGGAGGTCGGCGACGAGCAGGCCCATCCCGGCGAGGCCCGCGCCCGCGCCGTAGCCGGACATCCAGGCGCGCGCCCCTTCGACCGAGAACGCCGCCTCCAGCGCGTCGCCCCAGATCAGGTAGGGCACGATCGCCCCGAGCAGCACGAGCGCGGCGCTGACGAGCAGGACGCGGTGGCGGGCGAACCAGTTCATCCCCGCGCGCGCAGGTCCTTCCAGGGGGACTCGCCGCTGACGTCGACCATGAAGGGCCCCCGGCTCGCGCCGGGCGAGAGGATCGCGAGGATCGTCGCGTCGGCGCCCGAGACGTTGAAGGTCGCGTGGACGACGCCCGCGGGGATGTGCGCGCTCTCGCCGGGCTTGAGGACCCGCTTCTCGGTCTCGACCCACTGCTCCACCTCGCCGGCGAGGACGTAGATCATCTCCTCGAGCTCGGGGTGCGTGTGGAAGCCGTGGCCTTCGCCGGCGGGCAAGGTGGCCTCGCAGACCTGCAGGTCCTTCGCGCCGGTGAGCTCCGGCCGGGTCAGCCAGTAATTGGTGCGGCCTTTGTATTCCTCCTTGAGGGCCTCGGCCTTGGTCACGAAACGCAGGGGTTTGCTCATGGTCCGACGCTGGCCGAGCTACCCCCGCAGGGCAAGCGTCCGCAACGGCGCGTTGACAGGCGGGAACCTCGGGGCGAGAAGCGCTGTCCTGCTCCCACCCCATGAAGCCCCTCCATACCCTGTTCCTCGGCGCCGCCTTCCTCGGCGCCTCCGCCTTCGCCGCCGACGAGGCGAAGAAGCCCGTCGCCGACGCCAAGCCGGCCGCCAAGGCCCCCGCGGCCAAGGCCCCGGCGGTGAAGCTGCCCGCGCAGCCGGCCGACGTCGCCGCGCCCAAGCTCGGCAACGACGGCCAGCCGCAGCCCGGCTTCCTCAAGTCGCACGAATCCTTCGTCGCCCTCGCCAAGAAGGGCGAAGCCCAGGTCGTCTTCCTCGGCGACTCCATCACCGCCGGTTGGAACGGCCAGAAGGCGCTCTTCGAGAAGGAGTATGCGCAGTACAAGGCCGTCAACTTCGGCATCGGCGGCGACCGCGTGCAGCACGTGCTCTGGCGCGTCGAGAACGGCGAGTTCGAGGGCATCAAGCCCAAGGTCGTCGTCCTCATGATCGGCACCAACAATTCCGGGACCGCCGAGAATTCGCCCGAGCAGATCGCGGCCGGCATCAAGAACATCATCGCCGCCATCCATCGGCGCTCGGCCGACACCAAGGTGCTGCTGCTCGCGATCTTCCCGCGCGGCGCCGGCGAGGCCAACAATCCCGGCCGGACCAAGAACAAGGCCGTCAACGCGCTCATCGCCAAGTTCGACGACGGCCAGAAGGTCCACTTCCTCGACATCGGTCCGAAGTTCCTCGCCGCCGACGGCACGCTCTCCAAGGAGATCATGCCCGACCTGCTGCACCTGAACGCCAAGGGCTACCAGATCGAGGCCGACGCGATCCGCGAGAAGCTCGCCGCCCTCGCCAAGTAAGCCGCCTCACCCCGGGTTTCCGCAGGCCGGTCCCGCGAGGGTCCGGCCTGCGTCTTGCCCGCCTACTTCCCCCAGTCCGCGGGGAGCTCGGGCAAGGTCGCCGTCAGG
>JBIISU010000086.1:0-5575 GCA_044340815.1 Opitutales bacterium
CAAGCCGGGCTTCGCCTGGGCGGCCGGCCCGGGCCGCCTCACCGACCAGGCGCTGGCGGGCGTGCTCTGGTACCAAGGCGAGAGCAACGCCCTCCGCGCGGTCGACGTGGCGGAGTACGCCGGCCTGATGCGCCTGCTCGTCGCCGACTGGCGCGAGCAATGGCGCGACCCGGCCCTACCCTTCCTATGGTGCCAGCTCCCGTCGATCGACGAGCCGACGCGGCTCCATTGGCCGCGCTTCCGCGAGGTGCAGCGGCAACTGGAGACCTCCCTGAAGCACACTGGCATGGCGGTCACGCTCGACCTCGGGGCCGCGAAAGACGTCCACCCGCGCGAGAAACGCGAGGTCGGCGAACGGCTCGCCCGCTGGGCGCTCTTCCACCAATACGGCCGAACCGAGCAGCGTCCTTCGGGACCGTTGCCGACGGAGGCGACGTTCGACGGGAAGACCATCGCGGTGTCGTTCCGCTTCGCCCAAGGGCTCGCCTTCCGGCCCGACGTCCCGCCCCAGCTCGAGGTGCTCTGCGAGGATGGCGCGCACGCCGGGGAGTTCCGGCCGGCGGGGCCGGCCCGGGTCGTCGGCGAGCGGCTGGTGGTCGAGCTGCCCGCGGATCCGACGGCGACGGCGCCGGTGCTCGTCCGCTACGCTTGGGCGATGAACGCGCGGGTCGCGCTGGTGAACGATGCGGGCCTGCCGGCGACGCCGTTCGAGTTGCGGATCAAGCGATGAAATCGGCGGCGGCGGACGGAGCAGGCTCGCCGTAGTAGTCGACGATGGCCGCGACCAGGAAGGCCTTGATGTCCTTGGCGAGGAAACTGCCGAAGTCGATTTCCTGCCCCTGCGAGGCGACGACGATGGCCATGACCGGGCGTTTGTTCTCCTTGGCGCCCCGGTAAGCCTGGAAGACCCGCACCTCCGCGCCCACGGGCAGTTCCCAAGTCCAGCCCAACCCGGGCAGGACGCGCCAGCGGACGCGTAAACGGTCCGGCGCCAGCCGCACCGCGTAGCGGGAGAGGGTGAAGGCGAAACCGACGAGGAAGAAAGGGACGTAGAAGAGCGCGAGCAACGCGAAGTACCACCAGTCGGGGTTCGCGACCATCCGCCCGTTGACCTTCACGTTGCCCTGGGACATCCCGTAGAACATGAAGGCGCAGTGGACGATCGTGAAGAGTAGCCAGAACCAGCCGAAGCACGAACCCATCCGAGTCTCGTAACTGACGACGTCGCCCTCGACGATGCGACGGACCTTCGGGTGTCCGGCCTCGACCGCGACGGCCGGGGCGGGCTCCGCGGCGGCGGGTGACTGGCTCGCGGCGCACCACGGGCAGAAGACCTCGCCTTGGCCGGCTTGCGCGAAGATGGTCCCGGGGATCTCCCGGCCGCAGGCGCCGCAGGGACGACCGCTCATCGGGCGCCCTCCAGCATCTGCCAGCAAAGCAACTTCTGCCGGGGCATGTGGAACGGCCCCTTCCACATGTTGCCCTTGAGCTCGGTCGTCGGGCGACCCTGCCGATCGAGGTAGCCGTACCACTCCCCGTGCTCCTTGTCCGGGAAATGCGCGTAGGACCAGTCATGGACCTGGCGGTGCATCTCGGCGTACTTCGCGTCGCCGGTCATCAGGTGGGCGAGGAGCGTGGCGATGATGGCCTCGTTGTGCGGCCACCAGAACTTCATGAAGTGCCAGTATTCCTGGATCGGCTTCCCGTACAGGTCGGTGAAATAAAGGATCCCGCCATGCTCGCGGTCCCAACCGCGTTCCCACATGTAATCGAGCATGTCCAGGCCGAGCCGCTTCATCGCCTCGTCGCCCGACCGCCGGGCCTCGCGCAGGATGAACCAGGCCGCCTCGATCGAGTGGCCCGGATTCAGCAGCCGCCCGTCGAAATGGTCGTAGATCTCGCCGTTGGGCCCCACGACCTCCATCACGGCGCGCAGGTCCGGCTTCACGAAATCGCGCCCGATCTCGGCGATCGCCGCCGCGGCCCACTGGGTGAGCGTCCGCCCGCGGACGACCACGTCGCCCAGGTCCTCGCGGAGGTCCTGCGCGGTGACGAGGGTCATCATCAGCGGCGAGAGCCCCTTCATCGGGCGCGTCTCCGGCGAGGTCTTCGGCGGGATGTGCCCCGGCTCGCGGTTGAACTTCAGGAACAGGTCGAACGCCGCGACGGCCCGTTCCTTCCACTTCGCCTGGCCGGTCGCGTGGTGGACCGCGCCGAAGGCGATGGCCGCGAAGCATTCGCTGAAGACGTAGCGCCGCATGCGCAGCGGATCGCCCTCCGCCGTGACGGTGAAATGCAGCTTGCCGGTGAGGTCCGCGCAACGGTCGTGGAGGAAGTCGGCGCACGACAACGCCGCCTCGAGCCACTCCGGCCGGGGCTCCACCGTGTTGTAGAGGTTCGCGAAGGTCCACGCCGCCCGCCCCTGGAACCAGACGGACTTGTCCGAGTCGAGCAGCTCGCCGCGGCGGCCGAGGGCGGTGTGGATGCCGCCGTGCTGGCGGTCGAGGCCGTGCTTCAGCCAGAACGGGATCACGTCCTGCAGGAGGCCGTCGCGGTAGGTGCGGATCAACTCGTCGCGGCGCTGGGCGAGGTAAGGGGTCACGGGCGGGATGGTGGGAAGGTCCGCCCCGAGGTCAACGCAGGGCGCGCCTATCGGGGGACCGCGGCGTCATGCCGGACGCGGCCCTCGGCATCGAGGAAACGGACCCGCAGCGCCTCGGCCCCGAACTCCAGCTCGGTGAAACCCGGGTAGGCGCCGATAAATTCGGAAGCCTTCTCCTCGAGGATCGGGTAGAGGTCGGCGCCGTTGCCGCAGGTCACGTAGGCCACGCCTTTCTCCCGCAGGAACTCGGCGTGGTGGTTATGGCCGTTGAGGTAGAGTTGCACGCGGTGGCGCTCGAGCAAGGGCACCAGCCGCTGCACATACTCCGGCTCCTTGGGATGGAAGCCATGGTCCTTGAGCGGCAGGTGGCCGACGACCACCTTCCAGCGAGCGGGCTTCGCCAGCTCGGCCTCGAGCCAACGCCACTGGGCCGCGGCCTCCGCCTGGCCTTTCACCGTGAAGAACTCGCGGTTCCAGCGGTCGCTGAGCGAACAGGCGTCGAGCACCAGCACCCGCACATCGGCCGCGGGGAAGTGATGGGCATAGTAGCGGGCGGGCATGACCCAGCGGCCCTTCGAGCGGCTCGCATAGTCCAACTCGGCCTGCGCGGTGACGTCGTGGTCGTGGTTGCCGAGGGCGGCGACCCAAGGGACCTGCAGGGAAGGCGCGACGTAGACCTCCTCGAAAGAAGTGCGCCAGCGGGGATCGTCGGCGGAGCGGACGCCGTTGGGGTAGAAATTATCTCCCGTCGTCAGCACCGCCGCGATCGGCGAGCGCGCGGCCCGCTCGGCCATGGCCTTGGCCACCGCCCGCTGGAGCTCGGCGTTCTGGCGGACGACGGGGTAGCGGCGCTCCATCTCCGGGTCGGCCCAACCCCAATCCCCCAGCACAAACGTGCGCAGGGTCGCGGGCTCGGCGGCGCGGGCCGTCAGGACGAGCAGGCAGAACGCGAGGAACCGGATCACGCCGAGAAACTAGCCGGCGGGCGGCAGACGGCAAGCCCTTGCCCGCCGGGGGCTTTGCTTCCAACCTCCCGCCATGCGCCCCCTCCTCGCCCTGCTGCTCCTGCCCTTGGTCGCCCTCGCCGACGGCGCCAAGTTCACCGTCGCCCTCCCGGCCTCGGCCAAGCCGGGCGAACTCACCTTCGCCGCGACCTACCATCTCTGGCTGCCCGCGGGCGTGAAGACCGTCCGGGGCATCATCGTCCACCAGCACGGCTGCGGCGAAGGCTCGAACAAGGCCGCCGTCACCGCGGCCGACGACCTGCACTGGCAGGCGCTGGCGCGGAAATGGGACTGCGCCCTGCTCGGGCCCGTCATCCACCAGCCCGAGGCGGCGAACTGCCGCTTGTGGTGCGACCCGCGCAACGGCTCGGAGCAGGCCTTCCTGCGCGCGCTCGCCGACCTCGCCCGACAGAGCGGGCATCCCGAGGTGGCGACCGCGCCCTGGTGCCTCTGGGGCCACAGCGGCGGCGGGTTCTGGTCGAGCATCCTCCAGGCGAAATACCCCGAGCGCATCGTCGCCATCTGGTTCCGCTCCGGCACCGCCTACAGCGCCTGGCAGAAAAGCGACGACCCCAAGCTCGTCGGGCAGGTCCCGTTCGTCGACCTGCCGCCCGCGGCCTACGAGATCCCGATGATGGCCAACCCCGGCACCAAGGAAAACGGCGACAAGCGCTTCAACGGCGCCTGGACCGGCGGCCTCGCGATGTTCAAGGCCTACCGGGCGAAAGGCGCGCCCATCGGCTTCGCCCCGGATCCCTTGACCTCCCACCAGTGCGGCGACCAGCGCTACGCGGCCATCGCCTTCTTCGACGCCTGCCTCGCGCTGCGCCTGCCGGCGACGGGGAACACGCTTCGCCCGGTCGACCAGGCGAAGGGCTGGCTCTCGCCGTTGCTCGGCGACGTCGCCGTACCGGCCGCCGACTTCAAGGGCGACCGCGCGACGTCCAACTGGCTGCCGGACGCGACCTTCGCGAAGGCTTGGACGGAATACGTGCAGACCGGCGCCACGACCGATGCCACGCCCCCGCCCGCGCCGTTCGGGCTCGCCGTCCGGGCGACCGACGCCGGCGTCGAACTCACCTGGGACGCCCACGCCGACCTCGAGAGCGGGCTCCGTCAGTTCATCGTGAAGCGGGATGGGCAGGCCATCGCCCGCGTGCCCGCGACCTTGAAGAATCCGTTCGGGCGCCCGCTCTTCCAGGGCATGAGCTACGGCGACACCCCGACGCTGCCGCTGGCGGCCATGCGGTTCGTGGACAAGGGCGCGAAGCCCGGCGCGAAGTATGAGATCGTCGCGGTGAACTCCGTCGGGCTCGAATCGAAGTAGGCGGCGGCCGGGCCAGACAACAAAAAGGGCCGCCCACCCGGGCGGCCCTTCGCTTGCCGAAGAGCAGGTCTTACTGGCCCCAGGTGCAGGTGTTGCCGGCGTAGATGGCGCGGCTGCCGAGTTCCTGCTCGATGCGGAGGAGCTGGTTGTACTTGGCGACGCGGTCGGAGCGGCAGAGCGAGCCCGTCTTGATCTGGCCGGCGTTGAGGCCGACGGCGATGTCCGCGATGGTCGCGTCTTCGGTCTCGCCCGAGCGGTGCGAGATGATCGCGGAGTAGCCGGCGCGCTGGGCCATGGCGACGGCGTCGAAGGTCTCGGTCAGGGAACCGATCTGGTTCACCTTCACGAGGATCGAGTTGGCGGTCTTGGTCTTGATGCCGCGGGAGAGGAACTCGGTGTTGGTGACGAAGAGGTCGTCGCCGACGAGCTGGGTGTTGGCGCCCATGGCGTCGGTGGCGAGCTTCCAGCCGGTCCAGTCGGCCTCGGAGAAGCCGTCCTCGATCGAGACGATCGGGTAGCGCTTCTGGAGATCCTGGTAGAACTTCACCATCTCGGCCGACTTGCGCTGGGACTTGTCGGACTTGTGGAAGGTGTACTTGCCGGTCTTCTCGTCGAAGAACTCGGAAGCGGCGACGTCGAGGG
>JBIISU010000087.1:0-5565 GCA_044340815.1 Opitutales bacterium
TCCTCTTCCTCCCATGAGCCGAAACCTCCCCTCCGACCAGCTCCGCGACCCGCTCGCCCGCCGCTCGTTCATCGAACGTTGCGCCAAGGTCTCCTTCGGCCTGTCCGTCCTGCCGTTCTTCAATCAGCTCGCGGCCGCGGCCGACGCCGCCCCCGGCTCCGCGCCCAACGCCGGCCTGCCGGGCTTCGGCAAGGCCAAGCGCGTGATCTTCATCCAGCTCGCCGGCGGGATGTCGCACATCGACACCTTCGACCCCAAGGAAGGGGGCAGCAAGGGTCCCGGCGGGACAATCTCCACCAAGGCCGGCTTCCAGCTGACCGACTACCTGCCGGAGACCGCGAAGGTCGCCGGCCGCCTGGCCGTGATCCGGAACATGACCGCCAAGGTCGGCGTGCACGCCTCGGCCTCCTACCTCATGCGCACCGGCTTCGAGCAGCGCGGCACCGTGCAGCACCCGATGCTGGGGGCGTGGGCCCAGCATTTCCTCGGCGCGAGCAGCAAGACCCTGCCGTCGACCGTCTGCGTCGGCCGTCCGTCCAACCACGGCAATGGCTGGTTCCCCGCCGCCTATTCCCCGCTGCCGATCCTTTCGCCGAACGACGGTCTCCAGAACATCAAGGGGCTCGCCGACGCCGACACTCAGTCCCGCCGCCTCGACCTGCTCGCCCAGCTCAACGGCAGCTTCGCCGGTGCGCCGACCGACGAGAACGTCAAGGCCTACAACGAATTCTACGAGTCCACGTTCCAACTCATGAAGAGCAAGGACCTGGCCGCTTTCGACCTCGCCGCCGAGTCGGCCGCGACCAAGGCGCGCTTCGGCACCTCCAAGTTCGGCCAGGGCTGCCTGCTGGCCCGTCGTCTGGTCGAGCACGGCGTACGCTTCGTCGAGGTCTCCCATGGTGGCTGGGACATGCACGCCACCCTCGACACCCGCATGAAGGATGTCGGTGCCGAGTTTGACCGCGGCTACGCGGCCCTGCTCCAGGATCTCGACGCGAAGGGTCTGCTCGACTCGACCTTGGTGGTCGTCGCCACCGAGTTCGGCCGCAAGCCCGACTTCTCCGGCGGCGGCCGTGGCCACCACCCGCTGGTCTTCTCCACCGTCCTCGCCGGCGGCGGCGTCAAGCGCGGCTACGTGCACGGCGCCAGCGACGCCAAAGGCTACGCCCCCGATGGCGAGGGTGTCTCGCCGGGTTCGCTCCACGCCACCATCGCGCACGCCGCCGGCCTGCCCGTGCAGACGGACATCATCACGCCGGCCGGTCGTCCGATGCAGGTCGGCAACAAGGCCAAGCCGGTGACGGCGTTGTTCGCCTGATTTGGGGCTTTGCGGGCGTTTCCTCGGCGCTAGCCTTCCTCCATGCGCCTCCTCTGCCTCCTCGGGTTCGCCTTCGCCGGCCTCGCCGCCGCGGACAAGCCCGCGCGCGACGTCACCTTCCTCTCGACCTCCGATCCGCATTACCGGCAGGTGGACCATCCGCAGGGGCACCACAACGACCTCAACGCCACGACCATCGCGGAGATGAACCGCATCGGCCAGGTCGAGTGGCCGGCCAAGCTGGGCGGCGGCCCGATCGCCCGGCCTCGGGCGGTGCTGTCCCTCGGCGACCTGATCGACAACGGTGACACCAAGGTCGCCGGCCGCGTCATCGGTCGAGAGCAGTTCGCCCTCTATGCCGCCGATTTCGGCGTCTTCCCGGGGGAGGCCCGGTTGGCTTACCCGACCATGGAATGCTGGGGCAACCACGACGGTCCGCCGGTCGGCAAGGAGAAGAGCGGCTTCAGCCTCCAAGCCGAGCTCATCGCCCGCAACCGCCTGCGCCAGTCGAAGGGCGTCCTGACCAACCTTTCGGCGAACGGCCTGCACACGTCCTGGGATTGGGACGACGTCCATTTCGTGCAGCTCGGCCTCTATCCCGCCGACACCCAGCACGCCGCCATCAAGTACAACCGTGTTTGGCACGACCCGCAGTCGGCCCTCGCCTTCCTGCGCACGGACCTCGCGACCCACGTGGGCAAGTCGCGCCGGCCCGTCGTGCTCATGAGCCATTGCGGCTTCGATACCGACTGGTGGCACCCGGAGGATTGGGCGGCGGCTTATGCGGTGGCCAAGGATTACAACATCGTCCTCTACCTCTACGGCCATACCGGGACCGGTTTGAAGGCGTGGGCTCCCGCCGGCGAAGCCAAGAAGTGGGATTGCATCAACGATGGCCACACCGACGTCGGTTTCTTCGTGGTGCAGATCGTCGGCGACCGGCTCCGGGCGGCCTACCGTTCCAAGTCCGGGCTGAAGGTCACCAAGGGTAAGCCCGGCGAGCCGGCGAAGCACGAGTGGTCGGGCGGTTGGGAGTGGCGTTTCCTCCTAGACAAGAAAATCGCCGAGTAAGTGCCGCCTAGGTTTATCTCCCTATTATAGCCTGAGGTAAACTATGGCGCGCGGCGGCTTGTTGCTCCGTCCGCTGACGGTTACCACTTTGCTTATGCGCAATCTGCGACGTCTATGGAGTCGGTTCCTTCAGTCCGATCTTTGGGTCTGGCGGCGTCTCCGCGAAGCTCGCTTGCTGTGTCGTGCCTTGCGCCGTGATAATGATGGTCTCCGCGCTCGGGTCGCCCAGCTGGAACGCGAGCGCGCTTCGATGGCCCAGGCCGACTATTGGTACCATCGTTGGGACGAGTTGCGTCAACGCCCGGCTTACTTCGCTCAGGATGCAGCCTTGGCGCGTGCCTATGCCGAGCGCGAACAGGCCAAGAGGGAGCTGCGGTCGCTCCGTGAACTCGCCGCCGGTCGTCCCGCCCAAAGCAGGGTGGATCGCGGCCCGGAGTCGGACCCGTCCGCGGATATCATGCCTAAACGCGGGCCTTGAGCCAGTCGACGTTCACTTGGCCGTTGTCTCGATCAGTTGGGAAGGGGCGACGGTCAGCTTCGCGCGGTGCCGCTCCACCGCGGTGGCGATACGTGCAAGCTGCTCGGGGTGCTGGGCGGCGACATCTTGGGTCTCCGACGGATCGACATCGAGGTTGAAGAGCAGGGGAGGTTCGTGCGTGAGGACCTTCGGATCGCCGTAGGAGCCTTGGGTCTGGAAATGAGCTTTCCACGGTCCCAGTCGGGCCGCGAAGAGCCGCGTGCCGCGGTAGTAGCAGAAGACCTCGCGCTCCAGCGGCTTGGACTCGAGCAAGATCGCGGAGAGGTCGGCCCCATCCATCGTCCGGCCGGCCGGGAGCTCCGCCCCGGCGAGTCGGGAGAAGGTCGGAAACAGGTCCAAGGTGGAAGCCACCTGGTTCGTCACCCCGGGTTTGATTCGGCCGGGCCACCAGGCGATGCCCGGCACCCGCATGCCGCCTTCCCAGGTGCTGCCCTTGCCGTCGCGCAGTAGCCCGGCGCTGCCGCCCGTCTCGGCGCCCATCCAAGTCCACGGACCATTGTCGCTGGTGAAGACCACCAGCGTGTATTCGGCGACCCCTTGGTCGCGCAGGGCTTGCAGCACGGCGCCGACGCTCTCGTCGAGTTCGCCGACGACATCGCCGTAGATGCCGCGGGCGCTGGAGCCTTTGAAGCGCTCCGAGGCGAACAAGGGTGTGTGCGGGAAGGTATGGGGGAGGTAGAGGAAGAATGGCCGGTCCTTGTGGGCACCGATGAACTTCACGGCTTCCTCGGCGTAGCGACGGGTTAGCCGCGTCTGGTCCGTGCGCGGTTCCAGGAGTTCGCGTCCACGGTAGAGGGCGGCGTTCCACCATTCCGGATCCTGCGCGACCAGGGCGTTGGCCTTCTTCGGCTTCGGCTTGTCGGAGGGGTTCATGTCGTTCGAATGCATCAGCCCGAAGTGGAAATCGAAGCCGTGGTCGAGCGGGTGGTGTTGCGGCCGGTCGTTCGCCCAGGCGCCGAGGTGCCACTTGCCGATGATGCCGGTGGCGTAGCCCGCGGCCTTGAGGTGTTCGGCCAAGGTGATTTCCGCCGCCGGTAGGCCGCCGGTCGAAGTCGCGCGGAGTACGCGGAACTGGTCATGGGCCATGCCCGAGCGGACCGGGTAGCGTCCGGTCAGCAGCGCGGCCCGGCTGGGTGTGCACACCTCCGCGGCCGAGTAGAATTGCGTGAACCGCAAGCCTTCGGCGGCCATCCGGTCCAGATGTGGCGTCCGGATCGTGGGATGGCCGTAGCAGCCGAGGTCCCCGTACCCGAGGTCGTCGGCGAGGATGACGATGAGGTTGGGCTTGCCGGCGGTGGCGACCATTGGGGCGGCCAGGAGCAAGCTGAGCAGTAGGGTGCGCATGGAGGCAGGAAGCCGGGGCGTCGTCCCGTGGCAAAACGTTTCCGTCCCCGTCCCGGGAAGCGGCTTGAAAATCCACGTCAATATGGGAGTTTTCTGAAGCCCCCCATGCGCCCCGTCTTGCCCGCCCTCCTGGTCTCCGTCGCCGCCTATGCCGCCGAGGACAGGCCTTATGTGCCCGACTTCACGCCGCAGCCTCCGGTCAAGGCGCTGAGTCCGGAGGAGGAACTCAAGACCATCGAACTCCCCGAGGGGTACCGCCTTGAGCTCGTGCTCAGCGAGCGCGATGGCCTCCGCGAGCCGGCCAACCTGACCTTTGACGGTAATGGCCGCATGTACATCGCCGAACTGCGCACCTACATGCAGGACATCGACGGCAAGGATGAGCACGCCCCGCTCGGCGTCGTCTCGCGCCACGAGAGCACGAAGCGCGACGGCAAATTCGACAGGCACGTCCTCTTCCGCGACAAGATGGTGTTGCCGCGCATGGTGCTGCCGCTCGACGACCGGGTGCTGATCAACGAGACCGACACGCTCGACATCTTCGTCTACCGCGACACCGACGGCGACGGCATCGCCGACACCAAGGCGCCGTGGTTCGTGGGCGGTCCCAAGAACGGCAACCTCGAGCACCAGCAGAGCGGCCTGATCTGGACCATGGATAACTGGCTCTACCAGACCTACAACGCCTACCGCCTCCGCTGGAACGGGGCGAAGGAGCCGCTCAAGGAGACCATCCCGAACGGCGGTGGCCAGTGGGGCCTAGCCCAGGATGACCTCGGCAAGATCTGGTGGTCCAACGCCGGCGGCGAGAAAGGCCTCTGGCATTTCCAGACCCCGATCCTCTACGGCGCCTACGACCTCAAGGGCCAGTACCCCGAGGACTTCATGCAGGTCTGGCCCAAGATCGGCCTGGCCGACCACCAGGGCGGGGCCGGGCGCACGCGACCCGACAGGACCCTGAACCACTTCACTGCCTCCTGTGGACAGGAAGTCGTCCGGGGCGATCGCTTGCCCGCCGACCTGCGCGGCGACGTCCTGATCTCCGAACCGGTGGGCCGGCTGGTCCGCCGCGCCAAGGTCTCCGTCGTCGACGGCATCACCCGGCTCGAGAACCCTTACGCCAAGTCCGAGTTCATCCGGTCCAGCGACCCCAACTTCCGCATCGTCAACATGGTCAACGGGCCGGACGGTTGCCTCTACCTCGTGGACATGTACCGCGGCATCATCCAGGAAGGGAACTGGGTCAAGGAAGGCAGCTACCTCCGCAAGGTCGTCCAGCAGTACTCGATGGACA
>JBIISU010000088.1:0-5488 GCA_044340815.1 Opitutales bacterium
CGGAGGCCACGCTCGACCCGCGGACCGACACCGTGGTCGCGCGGCAGGTCCGCTTCGGCCGCAGCCCGATGTTCTTCACGGCCGAGGAGCTACGCATGGTCCGCGGCGACAAGACCATGACCGGCGTCCGGATGTGGCGCAATGAGCCGTCCCCGCAGGGCATGAGCCTCGCCATCGGCCAGGTGAACTACCGCGAGAAGGACGATTGGCTTTCGATGAAGAATGTGCGGCCGACCGTCGCGGGCATCCCCTTCCTCTACCTTCCCGCCTACGGCCAGCAAGGCTACCAGGACATGCCCTACGAACTGTTCCTCGGCATGGGCAACGCGCCGCTCAAGGGCTTCTTCGTCCGGACCACCGTCCTCATGCGGCAGACGCCTTCCTTCTGGATGGGCATGATGCTCGACAACTATGCCCAGGCCGGCTGGCTCGCCGGCCCGACCTTCCGCTACGACAACAGCAAGCTCCGCGACGTCGGCACGGTCTGGAAGGCCCGGCTGAACAGCGCCTTCATCCATGACCAGGGGGAACTGCTGGTCGATAGCTTCGGCCGTCTGCCGGACCGCGACCGTTCCTTCGCCCACGGCGAAGTCATCGGACGGACGGTGGGGGGCGTCGAGGTGGCCGGCCGGCTGTTCGCCGAGAGCGATCCCGATTTCCTCCGCGACTTCCGCCCGAACTTGGTCGGACGGCTGACGACCCCGGAGGCGACCCTCCAGGTGACCGCCCCGGTCGAGGGAGGCTTCTTCAGCGCCGGTCTGGCGGCCAAGGCCGACGATCATCAGGACGTGGTCCAGCGCCTACCGGAACTGCGGCTGGACCTGCCGTCGGCGGCGCTCGGCGCGACCGGCTTCCGGCGACGCGCCTTCCTGGGCCTCGCCTACCTCAGCGAACGTCCCTCGGCCACGCTGAACGGCCCGGCCTACCTCGCCGCGACCGGGACCGCCGGGGCTTGGTCGACCACCCGGCTGGACGCCTATTACGGCGTGAGCTACCCGTGGGTGGTCGGCGATTACCTGACCTTCACGCCCGTCGCCGGCGTCCGCGCCACCGGGTGGTCGGACGCCTTCGGGAACGGGGCGGAGAGCAAGGTGATCGGTCAGGCGGGCTTCGACCTGGAAGGACTGGCCACGGGCTCCTGGGAACTCGACGCGCCGAAATGGGGCATCCTCGGGATGCGGCATAACCTCCGCCCCTTGCTGCAGGTCCGCGCGATGCCCGGGGCCGACCAGAAATTCGGCCAGGTCCCCCAGTCCGACCGCCTCGGCATCACGTCCGCGCTCCGGGATTTCGACTTGGCGGATCGGCTGGACCCGGCCGGCACCACGGCGACCGAGTCGGTGCGGTTCGGCCTCCGCAACAGCCTGGAGACCCGCGACGCCCGCCAAGGCACGCGCCAGCTGGCCCGCGCGGACTTCTTCACCGATTGGCGCGATGGCTCGCCCGACCTTGGGGTCAACGGGCGCTCCAACTTCGTGACCCACCTCTCGCTGACCCCGGCCACCTGGGTGACGATCGATGCGTTGCACGTGCTCCCCAACGGCGGCGGCGCCCCGGTCGAGTCGACCCAGTCCATCTCCTTCCGGTCGGGGGACTTCTGGACCGCCCAAGCCTACTGGACCGAACTGAACCAAGGGTTCGTCGCCCGCCAGGTGGGCCTGAACGCGGACGTGATGCTCAGCTCGGTCTACTCGGCCTTCGGCCTGATCAACCACGACGCGACCACCGACCAGACCAACCTCCTCATGGTCGGCATCCGGCAACGCCTCGGCCAGTCCTGGGAGATGCAATATAGCCTGCTGAAGCGGGTGACCGACCGAGGAAACAGCTCATTGGGCTTCCAAGTCCGCCTCCGATTGTTCAGGTTCTGACCGTGCAGGACGATTCTCCAGCCACCCCCGCCATCCCGACCGACGGCATCCTGCCGCCGGCGGACCTGCCGATCCGGCTCGACGTCTTCGAGGGCCCCCTCGACCTCCTGCTCTTCCTGATCCGCAAGAACGAGATCGATATCTACGATATCCCGATCGAGAAGGTCACGCTGCAGTACCTCGAGGTCCTCCGGACGCAGGAGAAGGACAACCTGGAGCTCGCCGGGGATTTCTTCGTCATGGCCGCGACCTTGATGTACATCAAGAGCCGCATGCTGCTGCCGGTCGAGAGCCGCCCGGAGGAGGATCTGCCCAGCCCCGAGGAAGGCCAGGATCCCCGCTGGGCCCTCGTCCAACAGCTCATCCAGTACAAGCGCGTGAAGGAGACCGCCGCCATCATCCGCGGACTGGTCGACGACCGGCAAGGCCTGCTCGCGCGTTATGTCCTCCAGCCGCAGGGGGACGACGCCCTGGCCCGCCCGGTCGCGCCCGCGGACCGCATCGAACTCTGGAACACCTTCAACCTGGTGCTGCGCCGGCTGGCCGAGCGCATCCAGCCCGGCTCGATCACGACCGAGAACGTCACCGTCTCCGACCGGATGGAATCCATCCTCCGCCGCCTCGAGACCGAACCGACCTTCGTGTTCACGAGCCTCCTGCCCGAGCGCCCGACGGTCGGCTTGCTCGTCGCCACCTTCCTCGCCTGCCTGGAACTCGCCCGCCTCGGGAAGCTCAAACTCGAGCAGGATGCCGCCTTCGCCGAGATCAATTGCGCCAAGGCCGAGGCCAACGCCGGCCCCAACGCCGGCGAAGCCGCCGACGGCACGTCGGAGTTCGACGCCCCCGCCACCCCGGCGGAGTGAGCCGCGGGCTTGAAAAGCCCCGGACGACTCCCATCCTGAACGCATGGCTCGCTCGAAGCGCGCGAAGAACCACCTCTTGGGCCTCGGCCTCGATGGGCAGGATCGCCACAAGCGGATCACCCGCGGCGAAGGGTTCTCCCTCGTGGGCGGCTCCGCGGAGACGCATGATCGCATGACGGAGACGGTCATCAAGACGGTGGAGGACCTCCAGCGCCAAGGACGCAGCCTCCACGACGCGCCCGCGGAACAGGTGCGCGACCTCCTCCGCAAGCACGACCGCTCCGCTTAAGGGTGAAAAAACCGCCACTGGTTTATTGACTCACCTTCCGGCCGACATTTGACTGCCTCTCCTCAGATGAGCACCGAGTCTACCCCGCCTCCCCCTCCTCCGCCCGAAGGTGAAAACGCCGCGCCTCAGCCGCCGAAGCTGAAGCTGGCCAAGCCGGTCGCCGCGACGCCCATCGTCCCCCCGCCGCCCCCCGCTCCCGGCGCCATTCCCCCGCCCCCTTCCGTGGGTGCCGCTCCGGCCCCGGCTCCGGTCGCCCCGCGCGCGCCGATCGCCCCTCCGCCCTCCGCGCCGCGCCCGACCCCGGTGCTCAACCGCAACGTCGGTGCCCTCGCCGCGTCCTTGGACGTCCTGGCCATGGCCGCCTCCATCGCCGGCGCCGTGATCCTTTACCTCGAACTCTTCGTCAAGACGAAGGGTTGAACGACCTCCTATGGCATCTGACCTCATCTCCAACCTCGACACGACGAACTTCGATTCGTCGATCAAGTCCGCCACCGTCCCGGTGCTCGTCGACTTCTGGGCCACCTGGTGCGGCCCCTGCAAGCAGCTGGGTCCCGTCCTCGACCAACTCGCCACCGAGATGGGCGCGAGCGTCAAGATCGCCAAGGTCGACGTGGACAGCAACCCCGCCCTCGCCCAGCAGCTCGGCGTGACCTCCATCCCCGCCCTGTTCCTCTTCAAGAACGGCGTCGTCGTGGACAAGATGGTCGGGGCCCGCCCGAAGGCGGACATCGCCGCCTTCATCCGCAAGCACGCCTAAACGGCCCGGCCCAAGGCCGACGAAAAGGCCCGGCAGCGCGAGCTGCCGGGCCTTCTGCTTTGGCCGGGAAGCCGGGGAGGCTTACTTGGACTCGAGCGGGTGCTCCTTCAGGAGGTCGGCGGGGGCGTACTGCCCACGGGTACCGATGGCCTTGCGGACTTCGGCGACCTTCGTATCCATGACGGGACCGGCGGTATTGCCCCAAGCCTGACGGACGTAGGTGGCGATGTGGGCGACCTGCGCATCCTTGAGGGCGGCGCCGACGTTGGGCATGTTGCCGTTGTACTTGACGCCGTTGACTTCGATCTCGCCGGCCAAGCCGACCAAGATGGCCTTGATGAGGCGCTCCTCCGCGCCGGCGACCCAGGCGGACTTGGCCAGGGGCGGGAAGGCGCCGGGGACGCCGAGACCGCTGGCCTGGTGACAGGCGGCGCAGTTGGCGATGAAGAGCTTCTCGCCCTTGGCGGCGTCGGGCTCGAACTCGACGGGCCCGGTCGCGGCGGTCACCTTGGGGGCGTTCACGTCGAAGGCCGTGGAGGCGAAGTCACCGCTGTTGCGGGTGAGGTAGAGGCCACCCCAGAAGCCGAAGCCACAGAAGAGGAAGACGATGAAGATCGGCGTCAGGGAGAAACCTTCGCGGGGCTCCTCCTTGTCGCGGGCGAGCTGCGAGTGGACTTCCACGAGGCGGCCGTCGGAGAAGCCGTCGGCGCCGGGACCAGGATTACCCTGGGGCGGACGGTTGCGGTCGGGATGACGATTACGGTCGTTCATGGGATCACTGCTTCAGTTTGGCTTCGGGCGAGGAGTAGTCCTGGCGGAGGGACTTGAGGTACGCCACCAGGGCGGCCGAACGCTCGGCCGTGAGGAAGGCGTAGGGCGGGTGGTTGACGCCGGCCGCCGGGGCGGCGAGGAAGGCGGCGAGTTCGGCGTCGGACTTGGCCCGGGCGCCGTAGTTCGCGAGGTCGGGTCCGACGCGGCGCTGGCCGAGCAGGACCTGCGGCTGGAGGACGTAGTCGCGGGCGACGCTGGGGCGGACACCGTAACCGCGGGCGATATCGCTACCCTGACCAGCGGGACGCACCTGCTGGGTGTGGCAGGCGACGCAACCGAGGTCGAGGTAGACGGCGCGGCCTTGGATGGCGAGGCCGGGCTCGCGCGCGGGGAACAGCGGGCCGCCTTCCTCGGCGGGAGCGCGCCCCAGGGAGCCCAGCTGGACTTGGGCGGTGACCAGCAGGCCGGTCCAGACGGACGCGACGCAGAAGAAGACGCCGGCGAGGAGGAGGTTGAGGTTCTTCATGGGGCCGGATTAGTCGGAGCGACCATCGGAGGTCGGGGTGGTGGAGGAAAGGATCATGCCGAAGGCGTTGAGGGCGAAGGCCACGTGCCCGACCAACAGGAGGAAGGCGGCGACGGAGCCGGCCAGCGCCCACGGGGTGGACGGGGCGGACGACTGGTGGCCGGCCTGCCAACCGCCGGCGAGGGCCGCGCCGACGGCGAGGAGCAGGCCGAGGAAGGCGGACCAGAAGTGGACATGCACCAAAGCGGTGGACGGCCAGAGGGAGCCGGTGAGGCGCGGCAAGATGAAGTAGCTGGCGCCGAAGAGGATCATGGTCGAGGCGCCGTAGGTCAGCAGCTGGACCTGGCCTTCGGCGAAGCTGGTGAAGGCGAGGGTCGCGCTCAGGTCGCGGGTCGAGAAGACCGCGGC
>JBIISU010000089.1:0-5444 GCA_044340815.1 Opitutales bacterium
GGCCTCGAGGGCGCGCTGCGCGGAGGCGATGTCGAAGGCGATCTCGGTCGGGTGGACCTCGAGGGCGAAGTAGACGTTGTGCTTCTCGAAGGCCTCGAGGATCGGCTTCCAGCGCTTGGCGAAGTCATCGTAGCCCTTCTGGAGGAAGGCCTGGTTGGTGGGCGGGAAGGCGTAGAGGGCGTGCCAGATGGAGGAGCCGGTGAAGCCGTTCACGACGACCTTGCCCGAGCCCTTCGGCTTCTTGGCCATGTAGGACTTGCCGGCGTCGAAGAACTTGCGGGCGGCCTCGGCGGTGAGGGCCATCTCCTTGGCGGCGCGCTGGCGCACGCCCTCCGGCTTGCCGTCGCCCCAGACGTGGGCGGGGAGGATGGACTGGTGGCGCTCGTCGATGTTGTCGCAGGTGGCCTGGCCGACGAGGTGCGAGGAGATCGCCCAGCAGCCGAGGTCGTGCAGCTCGAGCTGCGCCCAGAGCGACTCGACGTAGCCCTTCTCCTTCACCGCGCGGGTGACGTCGAAGTGGTCGCCCCAGCAGGCGAGCTCGACGCCTTCGTAGCCCATGGCTTTGACCTTGGGCAGGAGCTCGGCGATCGGGAGGTCGGCCCACTGGCCGGTGAAGAGGGTGACGGGACGCTGGGACATGGTGGTGCGGGGGTGAGCCGACAATGTCAGCCCATCACCCGCCTTTGTTCAAGCGGGCAATGCGGAAAAGCCGTCGAAACCCGGCCTTCAGGCCAAGGCGCGGGCGAGCTGAGCCTCGAGGGCGTCGTAGGCCGCCCGGAGAGCCGGGTTCGGCTGGACGACCCCGGGGGCCGGGGCGCAGAAAACCGCTTCCAGGTCGGCCATCTTGGCCCCGCAGGCGCCCTCGGCGGCGCGCAAGGCGGCGCCCAAGGCGGCGGAGTCGGAGACGGCCAAGCGCAGGACCGGGGCGCCGAAGACATCGGCGAAGATCTTGGCGACGGACGGATTCTCGGAAGCGCCCCCGGTGAGCAGGAGCTGCGTCGTCGGCGTGCCGACCCAGCGGCTGTGGAGGCGGAGGCTGAGCGCCTGGCCTTCGACGGCGGCGCGGGGCAGCGTGGCCTTGGTCGCGGCGGCGCCGAGCGGGATGCGGCCGGCGGGGCGGCGCGGGGTGATCTCGGTCTCCTCCATCGGGAGCACGGCCGCGACGGCCGCGGGCGCGGCGTCGACCGCGGCGGAGAAGGCCGCCCAGTCGGCGTGGCCGCACTCGCGGCGGATGGCCTCGCGGGCGAGCGAGCCATTGCGGACGCAGACGAGGCTCATGCTGCCGCCCAGCGGATTGCCGAAGGCGTGGCCGAGGCCGGCGGCGTCGGTGCGGATGCCTTCGATCGCGGCGAAGAGCGTGTCGCTCGTGCCGAGGCTGATGACGACCTTGCCGGGCTTCGAAGCGCCCATGCCGACGAGGCTGGAGGGATTGTCGCCGGTGCCGATGACGACGCGGCACTTCGGCGAGAAGCCGTGGCGGGCGACGAAGTAGGCGGAGATGCCGCCGGCCACGGTCGAACCGGGACGCACGGGCGGGAGCTTGGCGGCGAGGTCCGGCGCGGTCGCGGCGAGCGCGGCCGGCGACCAGTCGCCCCGGCGGATGTCCATCAGGTTCATCCCGGCGCCGTCGCCGGTGTCGATGGCGGCATCCTTACCCGCGAGGACGGAGGCGAAGAAGGAGGAGACAAGGTGGACGCGCTTGGTCCGGGCCCAGGCGGCGGGATCCTGCTTGGCGAAACGACGAATCTGCGGACCGGTGAAACGCGGCGTGGCCACGGAACCCGTGAGGTCGCAGACGGCCTGGTTCCCGCCGAGCGCGGCGGCGATCTCGGCGCACTCGGCCGCGGTCGAGGAGTCCATCCAGATCGGCGAAGTGCGCCGGGAGAGGACGGGGGCGATCTTGGCGGCGAGCGAAGTCGCGCGGGAGCCGTCGGCGAGCGCGGCCTCGTAGCCGGCGCCGAGGTAGACGCTGCCGTGCTGCTGGCCGGAGACGGAGACCGCGTCGACCTGCGCGAGGTCGGTCAGCTTCGCGAGGCGGTCGAGCGCGAGCTCGAGGCCGTCGAGCCAAAGGAGCGGGTCGGCGTGCACCTCGCCGCCCTGCCCTCCGCGGAGGAATCCTTCCGGATGCCCGCGGTCGGGGAAGTCGGCGCCGAACGCCGCGCGGGCGCGGGCGACCGTCGTGCCCTTCGCCGTGTCCAGCACGAGCGCCGTCGCGCTCTGCGTGGACAGGTCCAGACCCAGGACGATCGCCATGGCCTCAGCGGATGTACTCGTTGATCAGGTTTTCGAGCAGCTCCTGACGGCCGGACGCGAGCGTCGGGGCCGGGATGCCCTGCGCGTAGGCGTCGAGCTGGGCGAGGGTGATCTTGCCGGCCTCGATCTTCTTGCCGACGCCCTTGTCCCAGGAGGCGTAGCGGTTGGCGACGAACTTGTCCATCTTGCCGTCCTTGACGATCGCGTGGGCGATCTTGAGGCCGCGGGCGAAGGCGTCCATGCCGCCGATGTGGGCGTGGAAGAGGTCGACCGGCTCGTGGGATTCGCGGCGGCGCTTGGCGTCGAAGTTGAGGCCGCCGGTGGTGAAGCCGCCCATCTTGAGGACGCGCAGCATGATGTTGGTCGTGAGGTAGAGGTCGGTCGGGAACTGGTCGGTGTCCCAGCCGAGGAGCGTGTCGCCGCGGTTGGCGTCGATCGAGCCGAGCGCGCCGGCGCCGATGGCCACCTCGAGCTCATGCTCCATGGTGTGGCCCGCGAGCGTCGCGTGGTTCGTCTCGATGTTCAGCTTGAAGTGCTTGAGCAGGCCGTACTCGCGGAGGAAGTTGAGGCAGGCCGCGGAGTCGGAGTCGTACTGGTGGGTCGAGGGTTCGCGGGGCTTCGGCTCGATGTAGAACTGGCCCTTGAAGCCGATCTTGCGCGCGTGGTCGACGGCGAGGTGCAGGAGCGCGGCGAGGTGGTCGAGCTCGCGCTTCATGTCGGTGTTCAGCAGCGTGGCGTAGCCTTCGCGGCCACCCCAGAAGACGTAGCCTTCGCCGCCGAGGGCCTTGGTGGCCTCGAGGGCGTGGCGGACCTGGCTGGCGCCGTAGGCGAAGACGTCGGCGTTGGGCGAGGTGCCCGCGCCCTGCGCGTAGCGCGGGTGGGAGAAGAGGCAGGCGGTGCCCCAGAGGAGCTTCTTGCCCGAGGCCTTCTGGTAGGCCTTCAGTTCCTGGGTGACGCGGGCGAGGTTCGCGTGCGTCTCGGCGAGGGTCCGGCCTTCCGGGGCGATGTCGCGGTCATGGAAGCAGTAGAAGTCGATCTGGGCCTTGTCGAGGAACTCGAAGAAGACCGGCACGCGGCGCAGGGCGTTGTCGAGGGAGTCGGAGCCGTCGTCCCAGGGCATGAGGGCGGTGCCGGCGCCGAACGGGTCGGAGAGGCTGTTGCGCATCACGTGCCAGTAGGCCGCGGCGAAGCGCATGTGGTCCTTCATCTTCTTCCCGCCGATCTTCTCGTCCGGGTTGTAGTGCTTGAAGGCGAACGGGTTCTTCGACTTGGGTCCTTCGTACTGAATGACCGGGACGTTGGGGAAGTGCGGCATGGCGTTGGGAATCGGCACCCGACTTTGCCGCTCCGCCCCGCCCTGCCAAGAAAGGAATGGGCGCCCGGGGGCGGCGGCTTGTATTAATGCGACCCGCGGAACTGCGCCTTGCGGACTTCGCCCCGCCGGACCAGCATCGGCCATCATGGAGGTCGTCCACACCATCCCGGAACTGCGCGCGGCGGTGGCCCGCGCCCGGCAAGCCGGCCGGACCATCGGGTTCGTGCCGACGATGGGTTGCCTGCACGAGGGCCACCTCGCCCTCGTCCGCCGGGCGAAGGCGGAAACCGGCTTCGTCGTCGTCTCGATCTTCGTGAACCCCACGCAGTTCGGGCCGAACGAGGATTTCGCCAAGTACCCCCGCACGCTGGACGCCGACGTCGCCGGCAGCGCCGGCGCCGGGGCCGACCTGGTCTTCGCGCCCGCGACGGAGGATTTCTACGCGCCGGGCGCGTCGACCTGGGTCGAGGAGACCTTCGTGACCGAGGGCCTGTGTGGGGAGTTCCGGCCGGGGCACTTCCGCGGCGTCACGACGGTGGTCGCCATGCTCTTCAACGCCGTCCAACCCGACGTCGCGGTCTTCGGCCGCAAGGACCTGCAGCAACTCGCCGCCCTGCGCCGCATGGTCCGCGACCTGCTTTTCCCGCTCCGGCTCATCGCCCATGAGACGGTCCGCGAAGCCAACGGCGTGGCGATGAGTTCGCGGAACCGCTACCTTTCGCCCGCGGACTTCGCCAAGGCGACGGCCATCCCGGCCGCCCTCGCCGCGGCCCAGGCCTTGGTCGCCGCCGGGGAACGCGACGCCGGCCGGGTCCGGTCCGCGGCCCTCGCCCGCCTCGCGGCGGAACCCGACCTCCGCCCCCAGTACTGCGAGGTGGTGGACGCGGAGACCCTGCGGCCGGTGGCGCTGGTCACCCCGGGCCGGACGGTCCTGGCGGTGGCGGGCCACCTCGGGACGACCCGCCTGATCGACAACGCCGACCTCGGTTGAGCGGAAAAAGGCGGCGAGTCCCCTTGCGGGCTTCCCCGGGCCGACCAGACTGGAGGCCATGGGACAACACGCGTACAAGAACGACCTCGTGAAGCCGTGGCGCAAACCGCTGTCCGAACAGCTGGTCGCCGACCTGGCCTATGTCCCGGATGGCCCGCTCCTCGCGCTGGCGAGCAAGACCCCGGGAGGGTGGAGCCACCGGAAGCCGTTCCTGCAGAACGCCCGCCGGCTCTTCCAGGCCCGGCACGCCCTGCTCGCGGCGGATTTCGCGGCCGTGGCCGACGCGCTGCCCTGGATGCCAGCGCTGCTGAAGCTCGACAAGGCCGTGCTGCTCGCCCACCAGGACGAACTCGCGGGCCTCCTGGGCGGTCCGCGCACCGCCCTGCTCTGCCTGCTCCGTTCCGCGCGCGCCGAGGACAAGGAGTCCGCGATCCCGGCGGAAGTCTTCTCGAAACATGCCGCCGCCGGCAAGGTCGCCGCGCAGAAGCCCGACGCCAAAGCCCTGCGCCAGTGGCTCCAGAAGGTCGGCGCGCCGGCCACGGAGCCCGGCGGCGAACCGGAGGCCGAACCCAGCCTCGACCCCGCGGTGCAGAAGCTGAAGCAGGAGATCGACCGGCTCGCGACCGCGCGCGAGAACGAGCTGCGCAACGAACGTCGCCACCACGCGCACCTCCTCGCCGAACGCGACGCCCGCCTCGCCGCGCTGGAGGCCGCCGCGGCCCAGGCCAAGGAGGTCCAGGCCCTCCAGGCGGCCGGCCAGGAGGCCGCGACGCAGGCGCTGCAGTCCCGCCTGACCATGGCCGAAGCCGAGGTCGCCCGGCTCAAGGACGAACTGGCCCAAGCCCGCGAACACGTCACCCGCAAGGCCCGCGAGATCGCCGAGGC
>JBIISU010000090.1:0-5427 GCA_044340815.1 Opitutales bacterium
GCCACGTCGAGCAGGGTGGTCTTGCCGTGGTCGACGTGGCCGAGCACGCAGACGACGGGCGGGCGCGTGGTCATCAGGGCCGGATCGTCCTCGGACGGCTTCTCGACCTTCTTGACGGGCTGGACGCCCTCGCCGCGGTGGCGGATCTCCAGCGTGTAGCCGTGGCGTTCGGCGACCTTGCGGGCGTCGGCCTCCTCGATCACCGAGGTGGCGCTCACGACCTTGTTGAGCTCCATCAGGTTGCCGATGACCTGGAACGGCTTGAGGTTGAGCGCGATCGCGAAGTCGCGCACCACGATCGGCGGACGGACGGTGACGGCGCCCTTGCTGCCGGGGGCCACGTTGCTGCCGGTGGCGGCCGGGCGGTTGACCATCGGGGCCACGGGCGGACGCACCAGCGGGGGCGGGGTGCTCGGGCGGGCGGCGGGCGCGGCCGTCGGGGTGATGACGATGGGCGGCAGCTCGCTCTTCGGCGGCGTCGGCGCGATGGGCGGGCGCGGCGGCACGGTGGGCGTCACCGGCGGACGGCTGACCGCGGCGGGCGCGGCGACCGAGGTGGGCGTACGCGGCGGCAGGGCGGGGGCCGGCGGCGGCGTGGTGGGCTTGGCCGGGGCGGCGGCGACCGGGGCCGCGGGCTTGACGGGTTCGGCCGGCTTGGGCGGCTCGACCTTCGCGGGCGCCGGCGCGGGCTCCTCCTTCTTGGGCAGCTTGTCGGCGGCGAACTTCAGGAAATCGTCCCGGTAGAACTTGCTGAAGTTGCTCGAGGCCGCCGGCTTCTTGCCTTCGGCGTAGACGAGTTCCTTGAAGTCCGGATGGGCTTCGACGAACTGGTCCGCCAGGGCGAGCAACGCCTTGACCTCGAGGCCGAGCTCCTTGGCCACGTCGCTGTAGCGCTGCGTGGTGGAGGCTTTCTTGGCCTCAGGCTTCTTCTTCTTCTCGGTCATGGGCTCGGCTGGGTGTTCGGCGGAAAGGCGTGGAGGCGGGGAGAGGGGGACGGGGGACGGGGCTCAGGCCTTGGCGGCCTTGGCGACGGCGGCGAGGAACGTCTGGACCTCGTCGGCGGGGATGCCGGTGTCCTGCAGTTCCTCGGCGGTCACGTTCGCCGCGACGGACAGTTCGGTCAGGCCGAGCTGGACGAACTTGGCGACCAGTTCGAACGGCAGGCCGAGCTGCTCGGCCATGCGGGTGGCCTTCTCGCCCAGCTGGGCCTCGACGCTCTCGGGGGCGTGGGTGGCCTTGGCGATGTTGAGGCCCCAGCCCATGAGCTTGGACGTCAGGCGGGCGTTGCGGCCCTTGGAGCCGATGGCGATGCGCATATCCTCCTCGTCCACCTCGAAGTGGATGGACCGGTTGCGCTCGTCGATGCGGACGTTGCGCGGGCGGGCCGGGCGGATGGCTTCCTCGAGCAGCTTGAGCGGCTCCTTGTGGTAGCGGATGATGTCGATCTTCTCGCCGCCCAGTTCCTTGACGATGTTGCGGACGCGGGCGCCGCGGGCGCCGACGCAGGCCCCGACGGGGTCGACCTTGGGGTCGCTCGAGTCGACGGCGATCTTGGTGCGGTAGCCCGGGTCGCGGGCCATCTTGGCGATGGTGACGGTCTTGTCGGCGATCTCGGCGACCTCGAGCTCGAGGAGGCGGCGGACGAAGCCGTCGTTGGCGCGGGAGAGCACGAACTCGCGGCCGCGCTGCGGGTCCTCGCGGATCTCGAGCAGCAGGCAGCGGATGCGGTCGCCGGTGCGGAACTCGTCGCCGTGGCAGCGCTCCTTGTGGGTGAGGACGGCCTCGGCGGTGCCGAGCTCGACGATGACGTTGCCCCGCTCGGTGCGGCGGACGGTACCGGTGACGATGTCGCCGACCTTGTCCTTGTACTCCTGGAAGACCTGGTCCTTCTCGATCTTGCGGAAGCGCTGGTTGAGCAGCTGCTGGGTGGTCTTGGCGGCGATGCGGCCGAGGTCGGCCACGTTGATCGGCTTGCGGACCTGGTCGCCCACGGCGGCGCCCGCCTGCAGGAGGCCGGCCGCGACGGGGTTGATCTCGCGCAGGGGGTCCGCGACCGAGTCGGTCACGGAATAGAGGACATGGGCCTCGAGCTTGCCGGTCGCGGGGTCGGCCGTGACCTCGACGTTCTGGCCGGCCATGACCGACTTCTCGACGGAGGACTTGATGGCCTCGACGATGAGGGCGCAGGCTTCGTCCTTGGGGATGCGCTTCTCCTTCTCGAGGTATTGGAGGTAGGGTTTGATGTCGACGCTCATGGGTGTGCGGTGGGTGCGGTGAAAGTTTGGGGGACAAAAAAGGCGGGTCCGGCTGGACCCACCTTCTTGTAAGGTGACTACGGGGCGTAAACTAGCCCACCCCCCGGGGGGGTTGTCAAGTGCCGTCCAAGGGGGCGGAGGCTGGTTCCGCTTGCCCCCGGGGGGCTTGTCCCAACCCTTCCCGCATGGCCGACGAAAAAGTGATCTTCACCATGACCGGGGTGACCAAGTTCTTCGAGAAGAAGCCGGTCTTCCGGGATATCTCCCTCTCGTATTTCTTCGGCGCCAAGATCGGCGTGCTCGGCCTCAACGGCTCGGGGAAGTCGACCTTGCTGAAGATCATGGCCGGCGAGGACAAGGAGTTCGACGGCGCCATCAGCCAGGTGCCGGGCTACACGCTGGGCTACCTCGCCCAGGAGCCCCGCCTCGACGAGCACCTGACGGTGCACGAGTGCGTCATGCAGGCCGCGGCCGGCATGAAGGCCCTGCTCGAGGAGTATGACGACACCTTCATCAAGGTCTCCGAGACCGACGACCCGAAGGAGCAGGAGCGGATCCTCGCCCGCCAGGGCGAGATCCAGTCCATCCTCGACGCGCGCGGCGGCTGGGACCTCGACGCCCGCATCGAGATGGCGATGGAGGCCCTGCGCTGCCCCCCGGCCGACGCCAAGGTCGCCGGGCTCTCCGGCGGCGAGAAGCGCCGCGTCGCGCTGTGCCGCCTGCTCCTGATGGAGCCGGACATCCTGTTGCTCGACGAGCCGACGAACCACCTCGACGCCGATACGGTGGGTTGGCTCGAGCGACATCTGCAGGGCTACAAGGGGACGGTCATCGCCATCACGCACGACCGCTACTTCCTCGACAACGTGGCGGGCTGGATCCTCGAGCTCGACCGCGGCCGCGGCATCCCGTGGAAGGGCAACTACTCCTCGTGGCTCGAGCAGAAGCGCAAGCGGCTCGAGGCGGAGGAGAAGCAGTCCGCCGCGCGCACCCGGTCGATGGAGCGCGAGCGCGAATGGGCGTCCGCCTCCCCCAAGGCGCGGGTCGCGAAGAACAAGGCCCGCCTGCGCGCCTACGAGCAGATGCTCACCCAGGATCAGGGGCAGCAGGAGAAGGCGGCGGAGATCTGGATCCCGCCCGGCCCGCGCCTCGGCGGCGCCGTCATCGAGGCCCGCGGCCTGGCCAAGGGCTTCGGCGACCGCGTCCTCATGGAGGACGTCAACTTCAGCCTGCCGGCCGGCGGGATCGTCGGCATCATCGGGCCGAACGGCGCCGGCAAGACCACCCTGTTCCGCATGATCACCGGCCAGGAGAAACCCGACAAGGGCACGCTCACGCTCGGCGACACGGTCAAGATCGCCTACGTCGACCAGACGCGCGACGCGCTCCCGGCCGACAAGCCCCTGTGGGAGGCGATCTCGGACAGCCAGGAGATGGTGCACCTCGGCAAGCTCCTCGTGCCGGCCCGCGCCTACGCGGCCCGCTTCGGGTTCACGGGCGACGTGCAGCAGCGCAAGGTCGGGATCATGTCCGGCGGCGAGCGCAACCGCATCCACCTCGCGCGCCTGATCAAGGCCGGCGCCAACGTGCTCCTGCTCGACGAGCCGACCAACGACCTCGACGTGAACACGATCCGCGCGCTCGAGGACGCCCTCGAAGGGTTCGCCGGCTGCGCGGTCATCATCACGCACGACCGCTGGTTCCTCGACCGCGTGGCCACGCACATCATGGCGTTCGAGGACGATGGCCGCATCGTCTGGCACGAGGGCAACTACGGCGATTACCTGGAGGATCGCCGGAAGCGCCTCGGCCTCGAGTCCGATACGCCGCGGCGGCCGAAGTATCGCCGGCTTACGCGCTGAGCCGGCCGGTCCGGGCCAACGCGGCGCGCCGACCCGGGGCCTGCGCCGCCAGCGCGTCCAGCTGCGCGGCCGTCAGCCGCCAGTCCCAGTTGCCCTGGGGGTTCCCCGGCGTGTTGAAGCGCGCCTCCGTCCCCAGTCCCAGCAGGTCCTGCGCGGGCACGAAGGCCGCCACCGCCGGGGATGCGAACACCGCCTGGATGAGCCGTTCCGCGGTCGGGTCGGGTCCGTAGAGTGCCTCCAGCCGGCGCCGTTCCTCGGCCGAGGCTTGGGCCAGCCAGCCGACCAAGGTGTCGTTGTCGTGGGTGCCGGTGTAGGCCAGCCGGTCGGCGGCGATGTTCGGAGGGTAGTGGGGGTTGCCGGCCGGCTCGCCGCCGAAGCCGAACTGCAGCACCGCCATGCCCGGGAGGCCGGCGGCGACGCGCAGCGTCTCCACGCCCGGCGAGAGCAGGCCGAGGTCCTCGGCCACGAGCGGCAGGTCGCCGAGGGCGCGCGTGAACGCCAGGTCCGGGCCCGCGCACCAAGCGCCCTCCCGGGCGTTGGGCGCCTGCGCCGGCACGCTCCAGTAATCATGGATCCCGCGGAAGTGGTCGATGCGGATCGCGTCGAAGAGCCCGAGGTCGTGGTGCACCCGCGCCCGCCACCAGGCGAAGCCGTCGGCCGCATGGCGTTCCCAGTCGTAGAGCGGATTGCCCCAGAGCTGGCCGTCGGCGGCGAAGTAATCCGGCGGCACGCCGGCGACCGCCGTCGGCCGGCCGGCGGCGTCGAGTTGGAAGAGCTCCGGCCGGAACTTCGCGTCGCAACCGTCCGCGGAGACGTAGATCGGCTCATCCCCGAAGAGCCGGACCCCGCGGGCCTGCGCGTAGGTCCGGAGGGCGCCCCACTGTTCGGCGAAGAGGAACTGCAGGGCGGCCGCGGCCGCGCGGGCGTCCTCCGGGGCGGTGTCCGTCGTCCAGCCGGCCGGGGCGGCGAAACCGTTGGCCGCGCGCAAGGCGGCGAACCGCGTCCAGTCCTCGAGCCACCCGGCTTGCGCGCGGCGGAAGCGGGCGAAGGCCGCGTCGTCCCGCAGGGCCTCGGCCGCCCGTTGCCCGACGCGGTCGAGCAGGGGACGCAGCGTGGTCCAGAGCCGGCCGAAGTCCACGCGCCCCTCCGCGGCCGGCCGGACGGCGGCGAGCTCTTCTGCGGTGACCAGGCCGCGGGCCCGCAGGTCCGCGAGGTCCAGCAGGTAGGGGTTGCCGGCGAAGACGGACAGCGCCTGGTAGGGCGAGTCGCCGTAACCGGTCGGCCCCAGCGGGCAGACCTGCCACCAGCCG
>JBIISU010000091.1:0-5426 GCA_044340815.1 Opitutales bacterium
CCGCCGGCCCGTGGTCGAGTCCGTGCTCCGTCAGGCCGACCGCCAAGCGGCCGCCGGCGAACACCGCGCCGCGCTGGCGACCTTGGAGTTGCTGATCAAGGGCGAAGCCGGCGCCGAAGGCGAAGCCCAAGGCCTGCTGCGCAAGGCGAGCCTGCTGGCGGACCGCCAGCAATACGACCCGGCGGGGGAGATCCTCGACGACCTCTACGCCCGCCATTCGGCGTTCCCCGACTTCCAGCAAGTGGTCGAGCTGCAGTTCCGCATCGCGAACGAACTCGCCGAGGGCAAGCGACGCATGCTCGCCGGCTGGTTCCCCTGGTTCCCCGACCGCGCCCACGCCATCGGCCTCTACGAGAAGACGCTCAAGCTCGCCCCCAACGGCCCCCTCGCCGATGAGAGCCTGATGCGCGCCGGCCGCGTCGCCTTGGCGATGGACATGGAGCCGCGGGCCGCCGAAGTGCTCGAACGCCTCCTCAGCGACTACCCCACCAGCAAGCATCTCCCCGAGGCGCTGGAACGGCTCGCCGAGCTCCGGACCAAGGAATCCTTGGGCCCGGATTGGGACCAAGCCTCCGCGCTCGAGGCCGCCGACCATTGGCGCACCCTGGCCGACCAATTCCCGCGGGATCCCCGGGCCCTTCGGGCCGGACGGGAAATCGCGGCCTTGCGCGACCGCGCCGCCCGCGCCCGCCTGCTCCTCGCCCTCTTCTACTGGGAACGCCGCAACAACCCCGAGGCGGCGAAGCTGATGGCCAACGCTTGCCGGACCATCGCGCCCGAGTCCGCGGCCGCGAAGGAGGCCGAGAAGCTGCTGGCCTTGATCCAGAAGGACCCCAATCCGCCGGCCACCCTCGCGGACCGCCTGCTCGGCCGCTACCCGCGGCCCCGCATCGACAACGGCGGCAAACCGACGGTCGTCGGCGAGGACCTCGACGCCCTCGGCTTCCGCAAGGACGTCCCGAAGCCCGCCACCGAAACCGAACGGCGATGACCAAAGCCCTGTCCGTGCTGGCCCTCTGCCTGCTGACGGGCTGCTCCGCCTATCGCCTCGGCGGACCCCAGCCGACCTTCACGTCGCTGGACATCGCCCCGGTCCGCAACACCACGAACCGGCCCGTCGCCAACGGGTTGCTGCAGCAGAAATTGACGGAAAGCTTCGCGGGCGACCCGCGCATCAAGCTCGGGCCGGGCGGCGCCAAGCTGGACGTCGCCATCACGCAGTTCCGCCGCGATGGCCTCACGACCAAGTCGACCGACGCCTTCTTCTTCACCTCGTTCCGCCTCACGTTCGTCGTGCGCTGCACGTTGACCAACGCGGACGGCAAGGTGCTGTTCCGCGACCGCGACTTCACGGCCAACGCCACCCTGCGGCCGATCGGCAACGCCGCCGGCGAGGAGCGCAGCCTGGATGGGCCCATCTTCGCCGACCTCGCCGCGCAGATCCGCGAAGCCGCGACCACCGCCTGGTAACGCCATGCCCACCCCCGTCGTCGCCCCTTCCCTGCTCGCCGCCGACCACGGCGACTTCGCCGCCGGCATCCGGGCGATCGAGGAAGCCGGCCTCGGCTGGGTCCACCTCGACATCATGGATGGGCACTTCGTGCCCAACATCAGCTTCGGTCCTCAGGTCGTCGCGGCCCTCCGCCCCCGCACGCGGCTGCACTTCGACGTGCACCTGATGCTCAGCCACCCCGAGCGCTTCGTGGCGGCCTTCGCGCAGGCCGGCGCCGAGCGCCTGACCGTCCATGTCGAGGCCGACCACGACGTGTCCAAGACCTTGGCCGCCATCAAGGACGCGGGCCTCCGGGCCGGCATCGCGATGAACCCCGACACGGATCCGCGCCGCCTGCTGCCCTACCTGGACTCGGTCGACCTCGCCCTCTGCATGACGGTCTTCCCCGGTTTCGGCGGGCAGGCCTTCATCCCGTCGGTGCTCGACAGCATCCGCTTCCTGGCCGCCGAACGGACGCGCCGCGGCGGCGACTTCCGGCTCGAGGTCGACGGGGGCGTGAACGCCGAGACGGGCCTGCTCTGCCGGGCCGCCGGGGCGGATACGCTGGTCGCCGGCACGGCCTTCTACAAAGCCCCCGATCGACGGGCCTTCGTGGCGGGGCTGACGGCCTAGGCCGCCGCGGGCGGCGGGTCGGTCCGCAGTTCCTTCTCCTTCTGGAGCCGCAGCTGGCCGCAGGCCGCGTCGATGTCGTGCCCCTTCTCGCGACGAAGGGTCGCGGTCACGCCCAGCGCCCGCAGTTCCTTGACGAAGCGGTCCTGCCGGGTGAGCGAGGGTCGGACCCAGGGCAGCCCCTCGACCTTGTTGTAAGGGATCAGGTTCACGTGCGCGTGGAGCTCGCGGGCGATCACCGCCAGCTTCTTGGCCTGCTCGAGCGAATCATTGATGTCCTCGATGAGGATGAATTCCAGGGTGAGCATGCGCCCATGCTTGCGGGCGAAGGCCTTGGCCGCGGGCACCAGTTCCTCCAGGGGGAACTTGCGGTTGACGGGCATGATCTGGTTGCGGACCTCGTTCGTGGCCCCGTGCAGGCTGATGGCCAGGCGGAAGCCGAGCTCCTCGTCGGCCAGCTTGAGGATCTTGGGGACGACCCCCGAGGTGGAGATGGTGATGCGGCGGGCCCCGAAGCCGAAGCCCCAGGCGGCGTTGACGATCCGCAGGGCGGCCAGGAGGTTGTCGTAGTTGGCCAGAGGCTCCCCCATGCCCATGACCACGATGTTGTCGAAGGAGGCCAGCCCCTGGGCCGCCCGGACGGGGTCGGCTTGGTCCTCGATCCGGCAGACTTGCACCAGTTGGGAGACGATTTCCCCCACCGAAAGGTCCCTTTTCCAGCCTTCCAGGCCGGAAGCGCAGAATTTGCAGCCGTAGGCGCAGCCGACCTGGGTCGAGATGCAGATGGTCCGGCGGGACTGCTCCTGCCCCACCCCCTCCATGGGGGCCCGGATGATGACCGTCTCGATCAGGGAGCCGTCCCGGAGGCGCTGGAGGACCTTCTGGGTGACGTCGGAGGCGGTTTTCTTCCCCATGACGTCGGTGGCCGCGAAGTCGTACTGCTCCGCCAGCCAGGCTCGGAGGTTGGCCGGGAGGTTGGTCATGGCCTCCGGACCGCCCGCCCGGCGGGGGTAGAGCCACTCGAAGACTTGGGCGACCCGGTAACGGGGGTGCCCGGCCTCGACCAAGCGAGCGCCGAGGGAGTCCGGCGTTTCGCCGTGGATGGAGGGTTTTTCGGGCTTAAAGGCCATCGGGTTGGTTCAAGGCAAGGCAATCGGGACCGAAGACCGCAAAGCCCCCGCCTTCCTGCTTGCAAGTGAGTTTTGTTATGCCCAAAACCCCTTTTTGCAATGAGCAACAAGGCCCCCAACCCACAAGGCGTAAAAAACAACTCTCTGCAGGACGCCATCAACCGGGTCGGCTCGGGTCAGCCCGCCTTCTGCCTCCACCAGGCTTGGGGCATCGGCGTCATCCGGGGTTACGATGAGGCCACCAAGCGCTTCACCGTGGACTTCCCCGAGCAGGGTAAGAAGGGCCACGTCATGGACGCCGCCTTCTTCCTCGGCAAAATCGAGATCCTGAATCCCAACAGCCTCGTGGCCTCGGCCTACGCCGACGAATCCAAGGAGAAGGTGGCCCAGCAGGTCGCCAACGACCCCGCCGCCATCGTCAAGGCCCTCCTGGCCGAGTACCCCGAGGGTGAGTGCACCTCCTACGCCCTCGAGGCCAACCTCGACCGCATCCACTTCGCCTCCCTCGGCGCCGGCAAGGACCGCGCCGCCGCCTTCAAGTCCTGGTGGACCAAGGCCCGCGCCGCCATCCGCAAGGACCGCGCCATCCAAGTCCCCGAGAAGAAGGGTGGCCTGTACGTCCTGCTCGAGGCCCCGGTCGACCTCGGCGAGGACCTCTTCGCCCAGTACGAGTCCGCCCCCAACTTCGAGCGCAAGCTGGCCCTCCTCGAGGCGCTGGCCGACAGCTCGACGGCCGAGACCCGCTCCGCCGCCACCGAAGCCAACCTCGCGAAGGTCTCCGCCGACCTCGCCAAGGCGCTCGCCGCCGTCAGCCCGAGCCGCCGCCGCGACCTGATCCCGGTCATGCTCGGCGCCATCTGGAACCGCGACAAGTTCTTCCGCTCGGCCGTCGAGACCGTCGACACGGTCAGCCCGACCGCCTCCGAAGTCATCGCGCTCTGCAACGAGGGCGACCTGGCTTACGTCGCCCTCAACATCCCCCACACCACCGAGAAGATCCGCAGCCTCCTCGACCTGGTGCGCGCCCACCATGGCGAGAAGTGGGCGGACCGCGCGTTCGACCTCCTGCGCAACCGCGACATCGGCGCGACCAAGAGCGGCTCCGCCAAGCTCGTCGCCGAGTCCATCTCCTACCTCTGCGACCAGGAACTCGCGGCCGAGGTCGGCCACCGCTTCGCCCAGTGGCTCGAGAGCCGCGAACTGCGCGCCCCGGTCATCATCTGGATCATCAAGAACCGCGAATCCAAGAAGTACGCGGACATCGTCGGTCGCCTCATCAACCCGACGCTGCTGGCCGCGATCCTCGGCTCCGTCGACACGGAGGCCCTCGAGTCCAACTCCACCGCCCGCATCCCGCTCGCCAACGAGCTGGTCAAGGACAAGGAGCTCATCGCCGACATCCTCGCGCCGGCCAACGGCCCGAAGGTCGACGGCGAGACGATCTACGACCTCACCCGCACGATGCTCAGCAGCCAGGGCTTCGACCAGATGACCAAGAAGTCGCTGATCGCCCGCCTCGCCAAGATCGACCCCAACGTCCAGCGCCTCGCCCAGTCCAAGCCGACGGACAACGAGGCCGAGGAGAAGGAACTCTTCGTCTCCAAGCACAGCAAGGAGGAGAAGGACCGCGAGCTCCTCGACATCATCCAGAACAAGCTCCCCGCCGTGAAGGAAGCCATCCAAGTGGCCAAGGAGCACGGCGACTTGCGCGAAAATTCCGAGTACAAGATGGCCCGCCAGGACCACGATACGCTCTCGGCCCGCCGCGCCGAACTCGAAGGCCTCCTCAAGAAGGCCCGCGTGACCGACTTCTCCGAAGCCCGCGCCGACGCCATCAGCATCGGCTCGACCGTGACCCTGCTCCGCGGCGCCGACCAGGTCGAGGTCACCTACGACATCCTGGGCGTCTGGGACGGCAAGCCGGAGGAGAACATCCTCTCCTACATCTCGCCCCTCGCGAAGCAGTTCCTCAACCAGAAGCTCGGCGAGACCTTCACGACCAACATCAACGGCAAGACCGAGACCTGGAAGGTCAAGGCCCTCGCCCGCTGGGTCGACAAGCGCAAGTAAGCCGACGCCCAGCCGCCGACGAAGCCCCGCCCTGCGGGGCTTCCTCTTTTGACAGCGGCCCCAAGCCCCCCCCTCCGTCCCCCCCGGCCCGGGCCGGGGGGCTG
>JBIISU010000092.1:0-5396 GCA_044340815.1 Opitutales bacterium
ACCCACCAGCCGGCGGCGTGGAGCGAGGAATTCCGCGCGAAGCACGAGGCGTTGGTGAGGTAAGAGTGGGGGCAGAGTGCTGAGTACGGATTACGGAGTACTGAGTGCGGAGTGCGGATTAGGTAGCACTTAGTGCTGAGTAAATCCATAGAGGGACGGGCTACCAAGGCATCCAGGGGCGGCTTGAACCAAGCCCGGGAAAGTCCTGAGGTGTCTCTGACCTCGTATGGGTCGTAAAGCTCGGCAGTTCTGGCCTCATGGAGAAACACCTTGATGGACCGAGTCATCGGCGACTGCTCGCCTGGCGGGAGGCAAAGACCCTGGCTGTTTTTACGTACGAAGCCTGCGACAGGCAGAAACGCCTGCTTGACCGAGGGTTGATCGATCAAATCCGGCGCGCGGCGATCTCGATCCCGTCCAATATCGCCGAGGGGAACGGCCGAGGTTCGAACAAGGACACGCTACGTTTCCTGTACATAGCGCGGGGCTCCCTCTGCGAATTGGAAACCCAAATCGAAGTCTGCGTCGACGCAAAGATTCTCCCCATCGCCGTCGCCAAGCAACTGATGGCACAAGCGGCGACCGTTGGCCGGCTCATCGGTGGACTCATCCACTACCGCCAGCGAACTGAGGCGGGGAACCTTCAATCCGAAAGCCCGGCCAAGCCCCTCCGCAATCAGTAATCCTTACTCTGTAATCTGTACTCTGCACTCTGTACTCCGTACTCCGTAATCCGTACTCTGTAATCCGTAATCCGTAATCTGTACTCCGTAATCCGTAATCAACCGGCCCGAAGGGCCGCGCAAATCCCGCACGTCTTCCCATCGCACCCACGCGCGGTGCAGTGCTCGCGGCCGTAGAAGATGATGCGGAGGTGGAGCTGGTTCCACGAGTCCTCCGGGAAGACCTTCTTGAGGTCCCGCTCGACCTGCTCGACCGACTTGCCGGGGCTGAGCTTCCACCGCATCGCCAGACGATGGATATGCGTGTCCACGGGGAACGCGGGGACGCCGAAAGCCTGGGCCATGACCACGGAGGCGGTCTTGTGGCCGACGCCCGGCAGTTCCTCCAGTTCCTCGAAGGTGCGGGGAACCTCGCCGCCGTGCTTCGTCATGATCAGTTTCGCCAGACCGACGAGCGCCTTGGACTTCTGCGGGGCGAGCCCGAGCTGCTTGATCAGGTTCAGGACCTTCTCCACCGGCATCGCCGCCATCTTCGCGGGGGTGCCGGCGACCGCGAACAAGGCCGGGGTGACCTCGTTGACCTTCTTGTCCGTGCACTGCGCGGAGAGCACCACCGCCACGAGCAAGGTGAAGGCATCCGTGTGGTCCAGCGGGACCGGGGTCTCCGGGTAGAGCTTCGCCAAGGTTCGGGCGACGAAGTCGGCACGCGCTTGGCGGGTCATCGACCGATGCTAGGCCCCCGCCGCCGTCCCTGGCAAATCCGCACCCACGAGTTATTCACAGATGCGTGGTTTCGCTCTTAAGCCGGCGCGGCGAAAGACCCTCCGCTTATGACCATCCGCTCCCGTCCTAATACCCCCCACCCCGGGGGCTGGACGATTGCGGGCAAGCCTTCGCGGTTCAAAAAAGTCAGCCTTCTTTCAGCCCATGGCCCAACTGCCCTACGACCCTTCGAAAATCTCCCGCGAACTCTCCCGCCATTACATCGCGGCGACCGAGGCGGACATCCAGGCGATGTTCGCCGCCGTCGGCTCGAAGGACTTCCCGGACATGTACGCGCACATCGACCGCGCGGTGCAGTTCGCCGGGCCGCAGGACCTGCCCGAGGAACTCAGCTATCAGGCCCTGGCGGATCGCATGGAAGCGCTGTCGCAGAAGAACTCCGTCAAGACCGCCTTCCTCGGCGACGGCCTGCAGGTCTACCGCACGCACGAGATCGTCGGCCACGTCTGCTCCATCCGCAACCTGACGACCTCTTACACGCCTTACCAGCCCGAGCGCTCGCAGGGCACGCTGATCACGCACTGGATCTACCAGTCCACCCTCGCCCAGCTGACCGGCTTCGAAGCCGTCAATTCCTCGCTCTATGAGCGCGCCAGCGCGCTCTTCGAAGCCGCCGTCTGCGCCGTCCGCATGGCCGACGCCGAAGCCAACACCGTGCTCGTCGCCGGCAACCTCCTGCCGGCCGACCTTGAAGTACTGCGCACGCACGTCGCCGACACCACGGTGAAGCTGGAATTCCTCGCCCCCGAGGACGCCACCGGCCGCCTGGCCGCCGCCGGCATCGCCGCCGCCGCCGCGCGGCTCGGCAAGCAGCTCGCCGCCGTCATCTTCCCGCAGGTCAACGCCCTCGGCCTCCTCGAAGACGTCGATGCCCTGACCGACGCGTGCGCCACCGCCGGCGTGAAGTCCATCGCCGTCGTCGACCCGATGCTCCTCGCCACCGGCGGCCTCAAGGCTCCCGCGCAGTATGGCCAGAAAGGCGCCGACATCCTCGTCGGCGAAGGCCAGCACCTCGCCATCGGCGCCAACTTCGGCGGCCCCGGTCTCGGCATCTTCGCCGTCCGCCACCACGCCGACAAAAAGAACGAAGTCCGCGAAACCCCGGGACGCTTCGTCGGCAAGGCCAAGGACAACGCCGGCCGCGATTGCATCGTGATGGTGATGTCCACCCGCGAGCAGCACATCCGCAAGGACAAGGCCACGTCCAATATCTGCTCCAACCAGGCGTTCATCGCCACCATCGCCGGCGCCGCCATCCTCGCGCGCGGCGAAGCCGGCATGGCCGCCTCCTGTCTCGCCGGACGCGACCAGGCCCGCCGCGCCGCCGCGAAGTTGCACAACATCCCGGGCCTCAAGGTCTGCTACGCCGACCAGGCCTTCTGGAACGAGTTCAGCCTGATGCTCCCCGAGCCCGCCGCCGCCGTCATCGCCAAGGGCCGCGCCGCCGGCCTGCACGTGGGCGTCGACATCACCGGACGCACACCCTGCAACTGCTCGCTGCTGAAGATCTCCTTCAGCGACCTCCAGACCGCCGCCGACACCGACAAGCTCGTCGCCTTCTTCGAAGGGCTCTACGGTAAGTCCGCCGGCACGAAGGCCCTCGCCGAAGTCCCTGCCGCCCTGCTCCGCCAAGGCGCCGTCGGCCTGCCTTCCTTCCCGCTCTCCGAACTGAAGGCTTACTACTCGAAGCTCGGCGAACTCAACGTCTCGCCCGACACCGGCTGCTTCCCGCTCGGTTCGTGCACCATGAAGTATAACCCGCACATCAACGACTGGGCCGCGGGCCTGCCGGGCTTCACCGGCCTGCACCCGCAGGCGCCCGCCGAGGACGCGCAGGGGTCGCTCGAGCTCCTCTGGCAGATCCAGGAATGGCTGCGCAAGGTCACCGGCCTTGCCGGACTGACCACCCAGCCCGTCGCCGGCGCGCAGGGCGAACTCGTCGGCCTGAAACTCTTCCAGGCCTACCACCGCCACCACGGCCAGCACCGCGACATCATCCTGATCCCGACGACCGCCCACGGCACGAACTTCGCCACGGCCACCACGGCCGGCTACGCCACCAAGCGCAACCCCGACGGCTCACCCTCGGGCATCGTGCTCCTGAAGTCCGCCCCCGACGGCCGCGTCGATCAGGCCGACTTCGCCGCCAAGATCGCCGAGTTCGGTCCGCGCATCGCGGGCATGATGGTGACCAACCCGAACACCTCGGGCGTCTTCGAGACCGACTTCCAGAGGATGGCCGCGGAGATCCACCGCGTCGGCGGCCTCGTCTACATGGATGGAGCCAACATGAACGCCATCGCCGGCTGGGTGAACCTCGGCGCCCTCGGCGTCGATGCCGTCCACAACAACCTGCACAAGACCTGGACCGTCCCGCACGGCGGCGGCGGCCCCGGCGACGGCATCGTGGCCGTGTCCGAGCGCCTGGTCGATTTCCTCCCGGGCTTCCAGATCGAGAAGCACGGCGATACCTTCGTGGCCGTGAAGCCGAAGCACAGCATCGGCTCCTTCCATCGCCACTGGGGCAACTTCGCCCACAAGGTGCGCGTCTACACCTACCTGCAACGCCTCGGCAAGGAAGGTGTCCGCCGCATGGCCGCGATGTCCGTCCTCTCCAGCCGCTACCTGTTCGCCCGGCTCGGCAAGTCCTTCCCGTCCCTGCCCGCGGCGGCCGACGGCGTGCCGCGCATGCACGAGTTCATCCTCACGCTCACCGAGGAGGACTTCAAGCGTATCGAGGCCGCGGGCATCCCGCGCGCAGGCATCATCGCCCGCGTCGGCAAGCTCTTCCTCGACTTCGGCTTCCATGCCCCGACCGTCGCCTTCCCCGAGGTCTTCGGCCTGATGATCGAGCCGACCGAGTCCTACACGAAGACCGAACTGGATCGTTTCGCCGAGGTCGTGCTGGCCATCGGCGAACTCATCCGCACGAACCCGGAAGTCCTCAAGTCGACCCCGCGCTTCACGCCGGTGGACCGCGTCGACGAAGTCGCCGCCAACCGCAGCCTCGTGCTGAGCGAACATCTCACGGCCCTGCCGAAGGTGAACGAGAACCGGCTCTCGCCGGTGCTGCTCAACGCGATGCCCGTGGCGGAGATCAAGGCCCGCATCCTCGCGACGGTCTGACGCCCGTCAGGCCGCGGGAAAGGTGAAGGGATCGTGACGCCGGCGGCGCCATCGAGAGTCGCATCATGGTCGCACTCCCAACCCTGGCGCAACCCCTCGGCGCCATCGGCGGCTACTCGGCCACGATGAAGCGACCGCGGGAAATAGCCGAGTAGGCGCCCGTCAGCAGGGCGCAGGCCCCGCAAAGCCAGAAGATCTGGCCAGGGCCCAGATGCCAGGCCTGCCCGGCGACCCACTGCACACCGGAGGCGGCCAGGATACCGAGGAAGCTGAGCACGTTCGCGGCGCCCTGCACGGCGCCCTTGTCTTCGGGCGCCGGCCGATGCTGGAGGACGGCGGCGATCGGCACGATGAAAAGTCCCGCGGAGAAACCAAGTCCAGCGAGGCAGGCGACGAAGACCGGCAGGCTGACCCCGGAGAGCCCCATGGGCAGGGAGCACAGCGCCAGGCCGGCGGCGCCGATGGGTACCAGCCGGTATTCGATCTTCCCGCGGGAGGCGTAACCGGCGGCGACGCTGCCCACGCCGATCCCCAGCGCGAGCGCGAGGGTGAGGTAGGCGTTCTGGGCCTGCGTCAGCCGCAGGACGTCCTGACCGTAGATCATGAGATTCATCTGGACCAACGCGGCCACGAAGAAGAAGCCCGTGTTGCCCCAGCAGGCGCGCCAGAGGTCGCGGTCCAGGCGCATCAAGCGGAGGCGCGCCCACAGGTCGGTCACGGGATTGATGCGCGGTACGCAGTCCGGGTTCGCCGCCGGCAGACGGCAGATGCCCCGGCTACAGGCCCAGCCAAACAGCGCCAGCG
>JBIISU010000004.1:0-18013 GCA_044340815.1 Opitutales bacterium
CACCGCGACGAAGAGCGCCCAGGGGCCGCCGAGGATCAGCAGCAACCGCCAGCCGTTCATCGCGCCGGGGTCGGCGACGTCGGAACGCAAGGGGGAGGACAGGCCCGCCGGCAACCAAGCCACATGCGCCTCGGGGACGATCCGCCAGAAGAGGTCGCGCTCGACCACCGTGCCGTAGGCGTTCGCCATCTGCAGGGCGACGTAGGCGGCGAAGGCGAGCCCAGCCCAGAAGGGCACCGAGCGGCGGAGCCGCGGCCAAGCGTGCGGGGAGGCGGTCGGCTCGCGGAGGCAGACCCCGGCGAGGAGCTGGCCGACGAGCGCCGCCAAGGGGAAGGCCAAGGCTTCGCACCAAGGATCGTTGGCGAGGCTGAAGGTCGGCGCCACGAACGGGAGCAACCCGGGCTCGTCGCTGCCGCGCAAGGCGGCCGCGGTCCGCGCCGCGGCGACGAGGGCCCAGGCGACCCAGACGGCGGCCATCAGGAACTGGCTGCGACGGCTGCCCCAGGCCGCGATCACGGCGGAGACCCCGAGTCCGGCCGTGCCGGCGACCACCCAAAACACCACCCCACCCCAACCCCACGGGGCGAGGATGAGCATGAGCGCGGCGATCGCCCCGACGGCCCATTCCCGGGAAGCCGTGGCGGCGCGGAGGTCGGTGGAGGCAGCGATCGGCACGGGAAGGGACTCAGACCAGGCCGGCCTGGTAGATGTCGTGGATCCGGAGCAAGCCGAGGCAGCGCGGCGAGTCGGGCGCGGTCACCGGCAACACCGAGATCTGGGAAGGGCGATCCTCCATGATGCGGGCCGCCTCGCCCAGCGGCATCGCGGCGTGCGCGCGGATCGGATCGCGCGTCATGATGTCGCCCGCCGTCGCCGCGTTGAGGTCGACGCCGCGGCTGAGCGCCCGGCGCAGGTCGCCATCGGTGATGAGGCCGGCCAGCGCGCCATCCGGCTGCAGGATGACGGCCGCCCCGAGCGGGAACTTCGTCATCGCGATCACGGTGTCGCGCAGCGACGTCCCCGGGGCGACCTGGGCGCAGCGCTCCAGCGGCTGCAGCGCCTCGCCCACCGTGAGCAGCAGGTTGCGCCCGAGCTGGCCCGCCGGGTGGAAGCGGGCGAAATCGGCCGCGCCGAAACCGCGCTTCGTCATGAGCGCCGCGGCGAGGGCGTCGCCCAGGGCCAAGGTCAGCAACGCGCTCGTGGTCGGCACCAGCCCCAGCGGGTCGGCCTCCGGGCGCGCCCCGATGTCCAACACCACGTCGGCCTGCGCCGCGAGGGGCGACTGCAGGTTGCCCACGATGGCGATCAGCGGCGACTTGAAGCCCCGCAGCACCGGCAAGAGGCGCACCAGCTCCGCGGTCGACCCCGAGCGGGAGATGAGGATGACCGGGTCGCCGGGCTGCAGGATGCCGAGGTCGCCATGCACCGCGTCGGCCGCATGGAGGAAGATCGCCGGCGTGCCCGTGCTGCAGAGCGTGGCGGCGACCTTCTGGCCGATGAGGCCCGATTTGCCGACGCCGCAGAGGACGACCTTGCCCGGATGCGCGGCGATGAGGTCGACGGCCCGGGTGAAGGCGCCGTCGAGACGCGCGGCCAGCTCACCGAGGGCGGCGGCTTCGGCCTGCAGGAGGGCGCGGGCGGATTGGAGCGGAGTGGTCATGGTAGGAAGTGCAGCTGATGGGTTGAATGGTGGGCCCGTTGGCCAGTGAGGCAAAGGGGCGGTGGCTGGCGATCGGCTTGCCGGTTAGGGCGGCGACTGTTCCTGCGTTCGGAGGAGCTTAGTTGGGTTTTCCGGCCAACGGACCAACCGACCGACGGATCGACTTCACTTGCCGCCGACCATCCCCCGGGCGACCGCGAGGTCCTCGGGGGTATCGATGGCGACGGGGTGGTAATCGGTGACGACGGTCTGGAACGTCTTGCCGTGGGCGAGGAAGCGCAGCTGCTCGAGGGACTCGGTCGCCTCCAGCTCGGTGGCCCGGAGTTGGGCGTAGCCGGCGAGGGTCGCGCGGTCGTAGCCGTAGACGCCGATGTGGACCCAGTAGTCGCGGCGGGTGACCCACTCGGCGGGATCGACGCCGCGCAGGTGCGGGATCGGGCTCCGCGAGAAGTAGATGGCTTCGCCGTTCTCGGCGCGGACGACCTTGACGACGCTGGGGGCCAGCAGCCGCTCGGCGGTGGCGATCCGCGACACCGCGGTGACCAGCGGGCAACGGGTCTCCTTCCAGCGGGTGATGAGCCCGTCGAGCAACTCGGGCTGGATGAACGGCTCGTCGCCCTGCACGTTGAGGAAGAATTCGCCGGGCAGTCGGTCGATGACGCTCGCCATGCGCGCGGTACCGGACGGACAGGCCGGGTCGGTCATCAGCACCTCGGCGCCGAAGCCGCGCGCGGCCGTCGCGACCTCCTCGGAGTCGGTGAGCAGGACCACGCGCTCCGCCTGGCGGACCTGCCGGGCCCGTTCCCAGACATGTTGGACGACGGGCTTGCCGCCGAGGTCGAGCAGGACCTTGCGCGGCAGGCGCGTGGAGGCGATGCGGGCGGGGATGCAGAGCGTGACGGAGGACATTGGCATTCGAGGAATTGAGGGCACGAGGCCCGGAGGACTGGAGGGCGCGAGGCCTCCGGTTGCTCCGGAATGTCGGCGCCAAGGGTTGGGCGACCGGGCCCTGCCCCTATCGCGGCCCCTCCCGGGCGGAGCACCAGATCACTTCCGCGCTTCGGCGGCGTTCGCGAGGTACCACTCGTAGGAACGGCGGACGCCTTCCTCGAGGGAGATGCGCGGGGCCCAGCCGAGCGCGCGGATGCGGGAGACATCCATGAGCTTGCGCGGGGTGCCGTCGGGCATGGCCGGGTCGAACTCCAGGCGACCGGCGAAGCCGGTGACCCGGGCCGCCAATTCGGCGAGCCCGCGGATGGAGATCTCCTCGCCCGAGCCGACGTTGATCGGGCCGGGCTCGGCGTAGCGGTCGAGGAGGAGGAGGCAGGCCTCGGCGAGGTCGTCCGCGTGCAGGAACTCGCGGAGCGGCGTGCCGGTGCCCCAGAGGCGGAGGACGGCGTCGCCGCGGAGCCGGGCCTCGTGCATCTTGCGGATCATCGCGGGCAGGACGTGGGACTTCTCGAGCGAGAAATTGTCGCCGGGCCCGTACAGGTTGCACGGCATCGCGCTGATGAAGTCGCACCCATGCTGGGTCCGGGCGTGGTCGCAGAGCTTGATGCCCGCGATCTTGGCGACGGCATAGGCCTCGTTGGTCGGCTCCAGCGGGCCGGTCAGCAGGGAGTCCTCGCGGATCGGCTGCGGGGCGTGCTTCGGGTAGATGCAGCTCGAGCCGAGGAAGAGCAGCTTGCGGACGCCCGCCCGGCGGGCGCCTTCGATGACGTTGACCGCCATCGCCAGGTTGTCGTGCAGGAAGTCGTAGGGCTCGGTGGCGTTGGCCTTGATCCCGCCGACGCGCGCGGCGGCCATGACGACGACGTCGGGCCGCTCGGCGGCGAGGAACGCCCGGGTCGCGGCGCCATCGCGCAGGTCGAGTTCGGCCGAGGTGCGCAGGACCAGCTGGTCGTGGCCCGCCGCGCGGAACGCGCGGACGAGGGCGGCCCCGACCATCCCGCGGTGGCCGGCGACGTAGATCTTCGCGCGGCGGTCCATCAACGGTGGGCGTGGGCGACGGCCTGGAGGTCGTGGTCGACCATCTTCTGGACGAGCTGCTCGAAGGAGGTCTGCTGCGGGTTCCAGCCCAGCTCGCGCACGGCCTTCCGCGGGTCGCCGAGGAGCTGCTCGACCTCGGTCGGGCGGAAATAGCGCGGGTCGACGGCGACGAGCGTCTTGCCCGTCTTGCGGTCGACACCCTTCTCGTCGGCGCCCGTGCCCCGCCAGTCGAGCTCGATGCCGGCGCGGCGAAAGGCGTGCGTGCAGAATTCACGGACGGTATACATCTTGCCCGTCGCGATGACGAAGTCGTCGGGCTGCCGGTGCTGCAGGATCAGCCACATGCACTGGACGAAGTCCGGCGCGTAACCCCAGTCGCGCTGCGCGGAAAGGTTGCCCAGGAAGAGGCAATCCTGGCGGCCGTGGACGATATTGGCGACGGCGAGCGAGATCTTGCGCGTGACGAAAGTCTCGCCGCGGCGCTCGGACTCGTGGTTGAAGAGGATGCCGTTGGAGGCGAACATCCCGTAGGCCTCGCGGTAGTTGCGCGTGATCCAGTAGGCGTAGATCTTCGCCGCGGCGTACGGGCTGCGCGGGTAGAACGGGGTGGTCTCCGACTGCGGGACTTCGACGACCTTGCCGTAGAGCTCGGACGTGGAGGCCTGGTAGACGCGGACCTTCTGCTCCAGCTTGAGGATGCGGACGGCCTCGAGCAGGCGGAGGGTGCCGAGCCCGTCGGTGTCGGCGGTGTACTCGGGGACATCGAAGGAGACCTTCACGTGGGACATGGCGCCGAGGTTGTAGATCTCGTCGGGCTGGATGTCGGCGATGAGGCGGATCAACCCGGTGGCGTCGCCCAGGTCGCCGTAGTGCAGGTGGATCTTCTTGACGTGGATGTCGCGCACGAGGTCCTCCATGTAGAGGTGCTCGATGCGCGAGGTGTTGAAGGAGGAGGAGCGCCGGATGACGCCGTGGACCTCATAGCCCTTCCCGAGGAGGAACTCGGCGAGGTAGGAGCCGTCCTGGCCCGTGATGCCGGTGATGAGCGCGCGTTTCTTCATGATGGAAAAGAGGGGGTGCCTTAGGCCGGCCGGTCCTTGGCCTGGGCGATGATGCGGGAACTGCTGTCGATCTTGGCGCCGAGGCCATCGATGAGCAGGGCGCCGTGGCGGCGCAGGACGGTCAGTTCGGGGATGTTGCCCGCGTGACGATCGCCGCCCTTGCAGAAGACGGCGGCGGCGCCGGCGGCCTTGGCCTCGGCCAGCAACTGCTCCAGGGTGGCGCAGACGGAGCCGTCGGCGTCGATGGCCAGCACCGCCCGGTCGACGACGCGCAGCGCGCGGGTCACCGCCAAGCGGGTGTCCTGATCGATGAAGGCCTGGCCCTTCTTCAGCGCCGCTTGGGCGTCGTTGTTGACGATGACCCAGAGCACGTCGCCTTGGGCCCGCGAAAGCTCCAGCATCTCGAGGTGCCCCCGGTGCATGGGATCGAAGTAGCCGGAAGTGATGGCGACGCGCATGGTTCGAAAAGGTGGGACGAAAGGTATCGGCGGTTAGCGGTCAGCGGTGGGACTGACGCAAGCAATTTTTCGGACGGCGGCCTGGGCGGGCCGGCCGTGGTTGGAGGGATGTCCTAACCTCCCACCGTTATCCGCCAACTGCTTATCTTTAATTTGATTACTCAGGCAGGCTACCGCCCGTGACGGCGCTGGGGGCCGACACGCAGGGAGCGTTTTTGACTGTCTGCCGGTTGCCCGGCGAAAATTTCAGCCGCCCTGCGAAGGGGGCAGCATGAGGGGAAAAAGTTCGAGGGCGCGGGCGTTCCAGCGCTTGAGTCGGGCCAAGCGTTCGAGGACTTCCGGGGAAGCTCCGACGGCCTGGGCTCCCTCGAGGACCCGCTGCAGGGCCGGGGTCGACTGTTCGAGGGCCGGCAGTACTTGGCGGCGCACTAGGTTGACCAACGAAGCGGCCAAGGAAGGCGTTGGCTCCCAGCGTTCCCGCCGCACGCCTTTAGCTTTGACGGACAGGATCATCTCATGGTCTCGGAGGAACTTAAGTCCTTGACTGACAGAACCTTTACTCATTCCAAGCTTGGCCTGGATTTGGTCGAAATCCAGGGCGGTATCGGCCGCATAAAGCAGCGCGTAGATCTGGGCGACCGACCGCGGGACCCCCAAGATTCCGGCCATTTGGACGAAAAAGTCTCCCAGCTCAATCTCATGCGGAGACAGGCGGCGGGTATCTGGCCGGCGGGGGCGACCAGCGGGTGGCTTCTTGGCGGGTGGCTTCATCGCGCGGCCTCGGGGCGGAGGGTGGCTATGTTTCAATAAAAATTGAACTTAGGCAAGGGGCTTCTGCTCAATCGGGGTAAATACCCTGCAAACCACGCTCAGTCATGCCCTTGCAAGCCGGGGGAGCCTCCCTACCCTACCCGCTCCGATGCGACGACTTTCCCTCGCTTTCTGCGGCTGTGGCTCCCGCGCCCGCACCTACGCCGCCATCGCCGCCGGCATGGCCGACCGCTTCGCCCTCGTGGCCGCCGCCGACCCGGTCCCGGAGCGCGTCGCGGCGATCCGCGCCCACACCCAGGCCCCCGGGGACTTCCGCTCCTTCGCCTCCGCCGAGGCGATGTTCGCCGCCGGCCGCCCCGCCGATGTGGTGGTGATCGGCACCCAGGATGCGCAGCACCGCGAGCATGCGATCCGGGCCATGGAGCTCGGGTGCGACCTGCTGCTAGAGAAGCCGATCGCCCACCGGCTCGACGACACCCTGGCCGTCCGCGACGCCGCGCGGCGGCTCGGTCGCCGGGTCGTCGTGTGCCACGTGCTCCGTTACACGCCCTTCTACGCCCAGGTCCAGGCCTTGCTGCGGTCCGGCGCCATCGGCGAAATCGTTTCGGCGAACTTCATCGAGGGGGTCCAGCCCTGGCACCAAGCCCACTCGTTCGTGCGCGGCCATTGGTCGGTCGAGGCGAAGTCCTCCCCGATGATCCTCGCCAAGAGTTGCCACGATATGGACCTGCTCGCGTGGCTCATCGACCGACCGTGCGAGACCATCGCCTCGTTCGGGAGCCGGACGTATTTCACCGCGGCCCGCGCCCCCGCGGGCGCGCCCGCCCGCTGCACCGATGGCTGTCCGGTGGCGGCGACCTGCCTTTACGACGCGCACCGTTACGCCCGCCCGGAAGGTCGGCGCTGGCTGGCGATGGTCCATGACCGCGCGAAGGAAGCGAGCGAGGCGGAGATCTTCGCCTGGCTGCGGACGAGCCCGTGGGGCCGCTGCGTCTACCGCTGCGACAACGACGTGGTCGACCATCAGGTCGTCGCCGCCCAGTTCGCCGGCCAGGTCACGGCGACGTTCACGATGACCGCGTTCGACGAAGGCCGTCACCTGGAGATCTTCGGGACGGAAGGGGTGCTGCGCGGCGGGGCCTTCGTGAAGAAGCAGCTCGGGTGCGACCTCGTGGTGACCCTGCATGGCTGGGACCAGCCGGCGGAGAAGATCGTGGTCGAGACCCCCGCGGTGGGCTATGCCGGCCATGGCGGCGGCGACTTCGGCCTCATGAGCACCCTGCATGCGGACCTGACCTGCCCGGACCCGGCGGGGATGCGCACCTCGCTGGAGGTCTCCCTGCAGAGCCACCTCATGGCCTTCGCGGCCGAAGAATCCCGACGCTCCGGCCGGACCGTGACCTTGGCGGTCTGACGGTCGGCGGGAAAATTGTCCACCGTGGCGCCCCCTTGGGGATTCGAACCCCAGTTACTTCGATGAAAACGAGGTGTCCTGGACCGGGCTAGACGAAGGGGGCGGACGGTGGAAGAGCCGAAAGTAGGAATGAGGGCACGCTGGTCAAGGCTTTTGGCAGAACAAGAAAAAGGGCGGCAATCCATCGGATTGCCGCCCCTTGGGGACGGGGGAAGCCCGTTTCTCCGTCAGAACCGCTTACGGTAGCTGAAGTTGACGCCCGTCCCGGTGCCTTGGTTCTTCTCGTAGGTCAGGCCCAGGCTGTAGGTCGTGTTTTCGTTCGGGCCGAAGTTGAGCGACGGCGCGAAGTAGTAACCCGAGCCACCCGTGACGCGCAGCGGGGAGGTGTAGCTCGTGCCGTTCAACGCGACCGGGTCGTTGTTGGTCGCGGTGAAGTCGCTCGTCTCGCCGGAGCCCTGGTTGAGGTAACCGAGGTCCGCCGAGATCCGGTAGCGCCAGGTGCCGTCCTCGGACTCCCACTGCTTATGGAAGCCGACGCCGGCGCGGATCGAGGTCTGGGCGATGCTCTTCGCGGTGACCTGCAGGGCGTCGGCCTGACCGGTCTCGGCGAGATCGTCGACGCTGGTCGAGGAGACCTGGACGCCGAGGAAGGGAGTGGCGTAGGCGCCGACGGACTTCATCGGGAGGACGGTGCCGAGGCGAGCCCAGCCGCCCAGGGTCGTGCCCGTCGGGGACGACGTGTTCGTCGCGCCCGGGGTGACGATGGAGTCGCGGTGGCTCCGGCCGGAGAGATGGCCCAAGGAGACGCCGACGTCGAGGGACATCAGGTCGTTGAAGAACGTGGTGCCGACGAAGGCGTCCGCGCGGATGTCGTTGCCCTCGAACTTGGCGCTGGTGTCGCCGGAGGTGGTCACGCGGTTGGCGCCGAGGGTGAAGCCGTAGTTGGCGCCGCCGTCGGTCTGCCGGATCAGGCCCGCATGGACGCCCATGAGGTTGCCCCTCGTCTTGAGTTCGTCCGAGGCGCCGAGGCGCAGCTGGCGGACGTCGGTGCCGACGAACCATTCGGAGTTGACGATGGACAGGCCGGAGCGGTCGAAGCGGCGCATCTCGAGGCGCTTGGCCAAGGCGGCCTCCGACGTGCGGAAGCCCTCGATCGACAGGGCGGCGACGGACGCCGCGCCGAGGGGCATCAGGTTGTTGATCGCGCCCTGCAGCTGGGCGTCGGTCATCAACGCCAGCTTGGAGCCGAGGAGGTTGAAGCTCGCGTTCGGCGTCGCCTGCCAGACGTCGTCGGCGGTGCCAAGGTTGCCGTCGACGCCGTTGCCGACGCGGACCATGTCGACGCGGGCCAGGGTTTGGATGACGCCGATCAGCGGCGCGGGTCCCTGGAAGGCGGCGTACTCGGCCGCGGTGCGGACCGAGTAGACGGCGATCTCGTTGGGCAGCACCGGGACGCCGACGACGGGCGCCGTCGGAATCGAGAGCAGGTAGGGCTTCGGGGCGGCGCCGACCATGGTGATGGAGGCGGCGGGAATGACCGAGGTGTAATAGGAGGACGCAAGCGTGCTCGGGGTGATCGCGACCGAACCGGTCGGCGCCGCGGTGAGGGCGGCGCTGAGGCTCACGCCGGCGGCGCCGGTGACGGTGCCGGCGGGGACCGCGGTCAGGGTCGTGTTGATCGTGAAGCTGGTGTTGGCGTTGATGCCGGTGACCACGGAATTGGCCGGGAGCCCTCCGCCGGTCACGACTTGCCCGAGCACCAGGCCGGCGGTGTTGCCGGTCAGGACGGTCGAAGTGCCGATCGCGCCGCCCGTCGGGGTGATGGCGACCGACGGGACGACGGCGCTGACGGAGGTGCCGGCGGCCAGACCCGTTCCCGCGAGGCCATCGCCGACGCGGAGGCCGGTGAGGTTCGCGGTGGCGAGGAAGGACTGGCCGGAGACGCCGCCGGCGGTGGCGACGTTGGCCGGGGTGAGGCCCTTGAAGAGGACGTAGCGTTGGCCGGCCGGCAGGGCCCCGGGGCCGAACTGCGAGAGCTCGATGCGGCCGGTGCCGCCGCCATTGAGGGCGGCCGATCCGTAGAACTCGATCCGGTCGTTGAACGTGCCGTTCACGGCGGTGGCGGAAAGTTCCAGCTGGTAGGTGCCGGTGTTGGCGACGTCGCCCGTGACCGTGATGACGCCGGGCGAATAGCCCGGGGCCACGATGCCGTCGTTGGTGAAGTTGGCGCGGGCGGCGAACGTACCCAGGGTGGCGGAACCTTGGAGACGAGAAGTCGCATCCACGGTGATGCTGCCGGCGATGGCCACGTTGGGCGCGGCGGCGGTGCCGAGCGCCACCTTGGACTGGGCGGTCAGGCTGAGGCCGCCGGCGAAGCCGCCGTCGATCGTGAGCAGGCCCGCGTTGGCCGAGCCGGTGACCTGGATCATGCCGGTGCCGCCGGAGCCGGCGAAGGCGCCGGTGGCGAGGGTCGCCGGGCTGCTGTCCTGCTGGATATCGAGGAAGCCTCCCTTGAGGGTGATCGGGCGGTTGCCGAGGATGCTGCCGCCGGAAGCCTGCACGACGAAATGCCCGGCCTCGATCTCGTAGGAGGAGAAGACGGCCGCGGTGACGCTGGCGGTGCGACCATCCAAGAAGCCCGCCCCGGTCTTGATGAAGCGGCCGGCGCCGGCGACGCCGGTGACGGTGCCGTCGAAGACTTCGGGGGAGGCGAGCGTGCCGCCGTCCGCGCGGACGGCGACGGAGCCCTGGTTCGCGACGGTGGCCGAAGATTGCGCCAACCCGATCGACCGTCCGGCGAAGGCGGCCTGGATCTCGATATGCCCGGCCTCGGCGAGGGTGCCGACCGTGAGGCTATTGGTGGTGAGGTGTACCGACGTCAACGGATTGAGGAATTCGTTCGCCAGATGGACGGTGTCGAAGGTCGCCCGGCCGGCGCCGACGATCGTCAGGTTCGTGTCGGTATTCGCGTAGACCTCGCCAAGCATGGTGGTGGAAACCGCCTGGTGAAGGGTCACGTCCTGCGTCCCGAACGGACCGAAGGGGCCGCTGACGAAATGCAGGTTGGCATCGGCGTCGCCCTGGACGCCGACGATGTCGGTCTGGCCGTTGGTGCTCAGGATCACCCGACCGGCGAGACCGATGAAGGCGACCGAAGGACGGGAAGTAAGGTCGACGAGGGCATAGGTCGGCCCTGGCGCGACGCGGAAAAGCAGGGAGCTCCCCGCGGCCGCGGTCACCTGGGTGCCAAGCGCGCGGGAGGCCTGGTCTGCCAAGACCACCTCCAGCGAGGTGTTGGCGGCCAGGTTCGCCGCGAAAACCTCGGTCGTTGACGCCCCGCTGATCGTGTCGGTGAGTCCCAGCCCGTTCGCGCGGTCGTCGCGGACGACCAACTTGCCGCCCTGCACGACGAAATTCGTCGCGGCATTGTTGGCGTTGGTCAACCGGACCTCGCCGGCGCCGGTCTTGAGGATGGTGCCGCCGACCGTGCCGGTCCCGTTGCCGGTGCTGGTCACCTGCCCGGCGTAAAGCCAAGCCTGCGTCGGGTCGTCGTTGTTGAAGCCGATGGTCGCATCGTTGTCGACCGAGAGGTTGGCCGCGCCGAAACCGGCTTGGCTGCCGATCAAGGTGCCCGCGTGGATGTTGATGGCGCCGATGTCGTTGGCCGTCCCGAGGCGAGCGAGGTTGAAGGCGCCGGCGCCGAGCTTCTCGATGGTGGCGCCGCCCGTGATGCGGCCGCTGTAGATCGCCGTGGTGGCGGGGGAGGCGTTGACCGTCAAGGTGCCGGACCCGTTGATCGTGGAGCTGGCGGCGCCGGTCACGTTGGCCAGGTCCTGGCTGAAGTTGGCGACGTCGAGGGTGGTGTCGGCGCCGAGGTTGACCGCCGAAGCCGAGGCGAAGGCCGCCTCCGTGTTCACGCGGAGCGTGCCGCCGGTGAGGTTGACCGCGCCGGTCAGGGAGAGCGGCACGTTGAGCTCGAGCAAGCCGCCGCCGGTCTTCTCGAAGTTGCCCGCGCCCTTGATGTCGCCCAGCTGGAAGGCGATGTTCCCGTTGAGCGCCACCGCGGTCGGGGCGCTGAGCGTGAGGGTGGTCGCGCCGTCGATGGAGGCGATGGTGCCGAGGAGGCCCGCGAAACCTTGGACGGTGTTGTCGAAGACGCGCATGCCGACCCGAAGGTCCGCGGTCGAGGCGAGGGTGACGACGGCGCCGCCGGCCGTCGACGTGCCGGTGCGGATGTCCCAATCGCCGTAGGTCTCGGCGCCGGTGATGGAGCCGTTGGCGACGGTGAGCGTGGGTCGGTCAAGGGTCAGGGAGTTCGCGCCGACCGCGACGACCACGGAATTGGCGTCGAGCCCGGTGCCGGCGACGCGCTGGCCGACGTAGAAGCCGGCGCTGGCCGCGACCGGGACGATGGTGCCGGCGGCGAGCTGCGCGCCGGTGGTGGCGGCGACCTTGTCGGCGAAGGTGGCGCCGGCGGCGACGTTGATCACGCCGAAGTCGGCACCATCCGTGGGCAAGGCGTTGACGATGACCTTGCCGGCCTGCACGGACATCGTGCCCGTGGAGGTGAAGGTCCCCCCAATGGTGAGGGTGCCCGCCCCGGTCTTGGAGGTGTTGCCCGGACCGCTGATGGACCCGCTCCAGGCGAGGTCGTTCGGGGTGTTGAGCTGGAAGTTCGTGCCGGTGCGGACGTTGACGATGCCGCCGGTGATCGAGGACAGGTTGCCGGGGTTGAACTGGACCGAGCCCTCGACGATGTCGATGCGGCCGGTGGACCAGCCGGTGGTCGTGTTGATCACGAGGGTGCCCGCGCCGAGCTTCTCGAAGCCGCCGATGCCGGTGATGGGACGGTCGAAGGTCTGCGCGCCGGAGTCGACGTTGATGGCCAGCCCGCCGAGGGCGCCGATGTTGATGCCGGAGGTGTTCGGCAGGGAGTCCCAGTTGACCTGGAGTACGCCGCCTTCGATGCTGGTGGCGCCGGAATAGGTGTTCACGCCCGCGAGGATGAGGCGCTCCGGACCGACCTTGGTGAGCCCGCCGGTACCCGTGATGTTGCCGCGGAAGGCCAAGACCTGCTGGTCGGTGACGGTGAGGACGCGGACGGTGCCGGTGGCCGCGGCGGTCAAGGTCTGGTCGAGGGTGACGAGGTTGTTGGCGAGGTCGATGGCGACGATCTTGGCGCCGGCGGGGATGCCCGTACCGAGGAGGGTGCGGCCGACCGCGAGGCCCGTGACATCGGCCAAGGTGAGGGTGGTCCCGCCCTGGGCGCCGGAGACCACGGACTTGGTGACCTGCTCGCCGAGCGCGGAAGCCAGGAAGCCGACGGTGTTCTCGCGGGACATGCCGGAGACGGGGAGGTTCGTGAGCGAACCCGCCGCCTGGGCGGTCAGGGGCGTGTCCAGCGTGAGGACGTTGCCGCTGATGCCGGTGATCACCGAACCCGGCGCGATGCCGGAGCGGATCGCCAAGGTGCCGGAACCGGGTGCCAGCAGGTTGGCGGAGAGGGTGACGGTGTTGCCGTTGATCGCCGCGATGGTGGCGCCGGTCGGGATGCCGGTGAGGGCGGTCAGCGTCCCGTTAGTGGCGGCGGTGGTGGTGGCGCTGAGCGAGATGATATTGCCGTTGATCGCGGTGATGGTGGTGCCGGCGGGGATGCCGACGCCGGTGACCATCTGGCCGACGGCGAGGCCGGTGTTATCGGCCACGGTGACGAAGCCGGCGTTGATGGCCCCGGGCACGAGGGACTTGCGGATGGCTTCGGAATAGACGGTCTGGCCGACCGCGAGTTCCGAGGCATTGGCCACGACCAGGGTCGGCTGGGAGGCCGTCAGGCTGCCCGAGGCGCGCGCGGTCAGGACGTTGCTGAGGGTGAGCGTGTTGCCGGCGATTCCCGCGATGGTGGTGCCGACCGGGATGCCCGTCGCGACGGTGAGCAGGCCGGAGGAAGCGGCGGTGAGCGCCGCGGAAAGCGTGACGACGTTGCCGTTGATCGCCTGGATGGTGGTGTTGGCCGGGATGCCGAGGCCGGTCACGGTCTGGCCGACCGCGAGGTTCAGCGCGTTGCCGACCGTGATGGTGGCGGGGAGCACGCCCGCGGCCGTCGAATTGTTGATGGGCTTGACGATGGCGATCGAGCCGACCGCCTGACCCACCGACAGGTTGGTGACATCGGCCATGGTGATCGTGTTCGTCAGGGCCGTGCCGGCGCCGATCGGCCGGATGATGAAGTCGCCGGAACCGATCGGAGCCTCCGGGTCGATCCCGGTGATGGGCGAACCGGCGCTGAGTCCGGCGACGCTGCTCAGGCTGAGCGTGTTGGCGCCCGCGACGCTCCACGGCAAGGTGATGTCGGCGTTGACCGTCGGGGTCGTCTGCAGGTAGTAGGCCGGGTTGGCGTCGGGCGAGGTGCCCGGGAAGTTGGTCAGGGCCGCGTTGAGCTGGGCGATCTGGTCGGTGGTCTTGCCCACGGTCAGGGTGCCGCCGTTCAGGTTGATGGTCGAGCCGACCTGGCCGAAGAGCGACCCGACGGTCTGGTTCCCGGAGGCGTTGAGGGACGCGCCGGCGAGGAGGACGAGGCCGGCCGTGTTCTGGATGCTGTTCGCGCCGGTGAGGGCGAGGGCGCCCTGCTTGACGACGGTCGCGCCATAGTAGGAGTTCAGGCCCGAAAGGGTCAGGGTGCTGCTGCCCTCCTTGACGAGGTTGCCGGCGCCGGTGATCTTGCCCTGGTAGGTGGTGGCGGCGTTCTGGTTCAGGGTGATGCTGCCGCGGCCGAGCTCGATGCGGGTGTTCGCGTCGCCGCCGAGGTTGTTGACGCGCTGCGTGGTGTCGTTGAAGCGGATGGTCGTCTCGTAACCCAGCCCGTTGTTGACGTTGTTGTCGCCGAGGCCCGAGGAGAGGGTGATCGAGGCGGCGTTCACGAACGTGTTGTCCTGGCCGAAGGAGAAGGCCAGCGTGATGCCGTTCTTGACGATGAGGTTGCCGAAGAAGAGGTCCTGGCGGTTGTAGACGTCGATCACGCCGAGCTGGCCGTTGCCGATCGTGACGCCGCCGGAGCGGAGGTTGACGATGTTGTCCGTCGGGGCCACGGTCAGGACGGAGCCGGCGGCCCCGTTGATCTGGGCGCGGAGCGTACCGGCGTTGTTCTGGACGATGGACAGGGTACCGGCGCCGCCGAGCACGACGCGGCCGTAACCGAGGCTCTGCACGTTGGCGATGACCTTGCCGGCGTTGATGTCGATCTGGCCGATCGTGGAGCTGGTCCCCATCAGCGCGAGCGCGCCGACGCCCTGCTTCTCGAAGACGCCCTGGCCGCCGTTGATGCTGCCGGTGAACCAACCGTCGAGGTTCTCGTCCTGGATGACGACGAGCCGGGCGTTCGGGGAAACGTCGATGCGGGAGCCGGTCCCGGGACCCGCGTCCCAGAGGTTGGTGGCGATCTCCGAATAGAGGGCCTGGAGGTTGCGGATGGTCTGGTTGTTGCGGATCTCGAGGACGGGGGCGCCGCCGGTCGGGAGGTAGCCCGGGCGCCACTCGATGCCGAGCGCCGCGTCGGTGGCGAAATTGTACTGCGAAAGCGCGGTCTGCCCGTCCGGGGAGCCGCCGATGAGGTTGACCGAGGCGGCCTGGCGCAGGGCGAGGCCGTTGGGGTCGTTGAGGACGAGGTCGCCGCCGGCGATGAACACGTCGCCCGTGAGTCGGCTGCTGTTGAGGATGGTCAGCTGACCGGTGCCCGACTTGTAGAGGCGACCGGCGCCGTCGATGCGGCCGATGGAGCCGACCATGCCGGCGTCGAAATGCGCGTTCAGGGCGTAGTCGGCGTCCTTGCCGACGTCCAGGACCGTGTTGACGTCCGTGCCCTCGTTGCCGTTCACGAAGTCGAGCAAGGTGCCGGCGTAGAGGTTATGGACGAAGTTCAGGCGGTAAAGCAGGGGCGCGGAGGGATTGCCCAGCTGGCTGTCGCCGAGCTGCGGGCCTTGGGCGACCACGTTGTAAGGGGTGTTCTGGAAGCTGAGCGTGGAGTTGCCCTGGACGATGACGGCCTTGGCGCCGACCATGCGCGACGTGAAGCCGACGGGGGCGTTGGTCCCGTACTCGGCCCAATGGTTGAGGTAACCGCTGACCACCAGCGAGCCCTGGTTGACGATCGCGATGCCCGAGAACGCGCCCTGGGAGCGCAGGTCGTTCGGGAGGTTGGAATTGTTGGTGAAGGTATTGTTGCCGAAATAGTTGATGTCCTTGAACGCGTCGTACTGGAGGGTGCCGCCGCCGGTCTTGATGAAGAGGGGCACCACGTCGGCGATCGTGACGTCGGTCACGGGGAACAGGACGGTGGACGTGAAGTCGTTGCTGAGCAGCTTGATCTGGGTGGTCGCGGCGACCTGCTGGTTGAGGATCAGCTGCGTCCGGACGGCCCCGACCGGCTGGCTGAGGTTCAGCGAGGTGACGGTGCGGGTCAGCTCCTGGATCTGCGTCGGGGTCGGCAGGCTGCCGGGGGCGCTGAGGTTGGAGAGGTTGACGATGCCCGTGACGGGGGCGCCGACGAGCACCTGCGCCGGATTGGACAGGGGCGCGGCGTAGTTGACGGTGACGTCGGCCCGGGCGAGGGGGGCGGCCGCGAGGGCGGCGGCCAGGACGAGGAAGCGGCGGGAGAGTTTCATTGCGGAAGGTGCGGTGGGGAGGGACGATCAGAAGCGGCGGCGGTAGCCGGCCTGGAAGCCGGTCGTCTGGGTGGAACCGGCCTTCTCGAGCGACAGCGTCAGGTAGTACGCGGTGTCGGGGTTCGGGCCGAAGGTGAAGGAAGGCACCAGGCGGAAACCGGAACCGGCGGCGACGTCGGTCTTGGTCGAGAAGGCGCCCACGCCGTCGAAGTTGGCGTCGATCTCGGCCGTCTTGCCGCCGCCGACTTCGGCGAAGGCCTCGAGGTCGAAGGCGAACTTGATCATCTGCCCCTCGTGGACCGAGAGCCACGCCATGCCGGTGCCGGTGGAGGCGCGGGCCGACGTGTAGGAGTAGGAACTGACGTCCAGCTTGGTGGGGTCGCCGGTCGTGTTGGTCTCCTTGAACGACTGGCCGCTGACGCGGACGAGGTCGAGGCCGACGAACGGGGTGAAGTTGACGCCGCCCTTGGTCGCCAGGCCCGCGCCGAAGCGGGCGAACGCACCGTAGGACATCGCCGAAGGCGTGCCGCGCTGCGTCCCCATGAAGGTGACGCGGTCCGACGTGTTGTTGCTGTTGCCGACGGAGACGCCGGCGTCGAGGTAGAAGGTGTCGCGGCGTTCGCCCATCATGCCCGAGAAGAAGGCGGTGGCGCGGTAGGCGTTGCCGGACACGGAGCCGGCGCCTTCCGCGAGCGTGCTCCGGGTCTGGGAGGCGCCGAGGGTGAAGCCGGCGACGGACCACGGGTTGAGGTCCTTGAGGTAGCCGCCGAGCAGGCCGGTGAGGGTGGAGTTGAACGGCGGGGCGCCCGCGCCGGAACCGCCCTGGAAGCGGGTCGACGTGGCCTCCACGAAGAACTCGTTGTAGTAGACGCTGTAACCGGCGCGGTCGTAGCGGCGCTGGTCGAGGCGACGCTGGAGGGCGTCGGTCTCGGCGCGCTGCTCGAGGGCGACGGTCGCCGGGATGGCCGCGAGCGAACCGGGCTGGAGCGAGCGGATCGAGGAAGCGAGCGTCGCGTCGCCCATGGTCATGAGGGTCGCGGCGAGTTGGCTGAGGTAGTTGGGGTCGGTCGCGACGGCGCTGGGCAGGAAGGTCGTGCCGCCGTTCTGGAGGGCGCCGCCGGCCCCGGTCTTGGTGATGCCTTGCAGGTAGGTGACGATGCCCGCGGCCACGCCGGGGATGGCGTAGCGGTCCGCGCCGCCGACGAAGTAGACGGCGTATTCGGACGGCGAGGTCTCGAGGCCGGGGAAGGAGCCGACGGCACGCGGCTCGACGATGAGGTAGCGGCCGTTGACGTCGGCAGGGTTCACCGTGATGGCGTTCGCGGGCAGGAGATTGGCGAAGCTCTCGGCGACGGTGGGCGAGGCATCCACCGCGGTATCCTTGAAGAGGACGAAGCGCCGGCCGAAGGCCGGGGCGGCCGGGGTGGCCGGGGAAGGCGCGGTCCAGCGGGCGATCACGAGGTTGCCGCCGTTCAGGTCGGCGACGCCGGAGAACTGCACCGAATCGTTGAAGAGCTGGTTGGGGGCGGCCCCGGTCGGGGTGCCGGTCACCTCCATGTTGGCCGCGCCGGAGAGGGTGAAGTCGCCGGCGACGTTCTGCGTGCCGGGCGAATAGCCCGGGGCGAGCGTGGCGCCGGCGCCGATGGTGAGGTTGCCGCCGATGTTCGCCGAACCGCTCAAGGTGGACCCGTCGGTGATGGCGACGTTGCCGGTGATGTTGAGGAGCGGAGCGCCGGCGCTGCCGAGCGCCAAGGAGGTGCCGCCGTCGGCGGTGACGTTGCCGCCGATGTCGCCGAGCACGGTGAGCGTGGCGAAGTCCGCCGGCAAGGTGGCCGCGTTGGTGGTCACGTTCAGGCTGCCGGAGCTGCCGACGACGGACTGGGACTGCAGCGTGCCGCCGGTCGCGGAGACTTCGACGGCGAGGGTGCCGCCTTCGAGGCGGAGCGGCCGGCTATTGCCGGAAAGGTCGGGCAGGATCTTGCCGTCGACGTCGAGGGTCACGG
>JBIISU010000093.1:0-5200 GCA_044340815.1 Opitutales bacterium
GCGTGGTACGCCACCGCCGAGGCCAAGCAGACCGGGGCCATCATCCTCTCCTACCAAGCCGAGTCCGGCGGCTGGCCGAAGAACACCGACACGGTCACCAAGCCCTACGCGGGTAAGCGGGCCGACCTCCGGGCGACCTTCGACAACGGGGCGACGCTCGACGAACTGCGCTTCCTGGCCAGGATCTTCAACGCGACGGCGGACGAGTCGTACCGCAAGGCCTTCGACCAGGGCCTCGCGCACGTGCTCGTGGCCCAGTACCCGCATGGCGGCTGGCCCCAGTACTACCCGCTCAGCAAGCAGTACCATCGCCACGTGACCTTCAACGACAACTCGATGGCGCGCGTCCTCGAGTTCGTCCGCGAAGTCGCGCGGGACGCCCGGTACGCGTTCGTGGACCCCGCGCGGCGGGCCGCGTGCCAAAATGCCTTCGACTTGGGGATCGCCTGCATCCTCAAGTGCCAGATCGTCGTCAACGGTCAGCCGACCGTCTGGTGCGCCCAGCACGACGCCCAGACGCTGCTGCCGACCAAGGCCCGCGCGTATGAGCTGCCGTCCTTCAGCGGCTCTGAATCCGTCGGGATCGTCCGCCTGCTCATGAGCCTCGAAAAACCGTCGCCCGAGATCAAGGCCTCCATCGAAGGCGCGGTGAAGTGGCTCGAAGCGCACAAAGTCACCGGCATCCGCATCGAAACGGTGACCGACCCCAAGGCGCCCAAGGGCAAGGATCGGGCGGTGGTCAAGGACCCGCAGGCCCCGGCCCTGTGGGCCCGCTTCTACGACCTCCAGACCGGCCAACCCTTCTTCTGCGACCGGGACGGCGTCCCCAAGCCCAACCTCGCCGACATCGGCCACGAGCGCCGCAATGGCTACAGCTGGTATGGCCCCTACGCCCGGGACCTGCTCGAAAAGGACTACCCGGACTGGCAGCGGCGGCGCTGAGGCGACCCGGGGGCGTCGGTCCGCCCGTTTTTGCCCTTCCCAGACCCCAAGGAGGGCCTATTCGTATTAAGGATATCATGCCCCTCCGCGCCCGCCATGCCTTCTGGCTGCTCGGCCTCGCCGTCCTACCCTTGGGCGCGGCCGATGAGCCGTTGGCCGACCGGGCGGTGGCGTTGCTCGAGGAACGGTGCTTCAAGTGCCACAGCCACTCGGCGGGCAAGAACAAGGGCGGCCTGGTCATGGATTCCCTCGCCGGCCTGACCACCGGCGGCGACGGCGGAGCGGCCCTGGTGCCCGGCGACCCGGCCCGGAGCCTGTTCCTCAAGAACATCCTTTCGACCGATCCGGACGTCATGATGCCCCCCAAGGGCGACCGCCTCACCGCGTCGGAGGTCAAACTGCTCCAAGACTGGGTCCAAGCCGGCGCCCATTGGCCCCAGAGCCGCACCAAGGCGCCGGTCGCTGGTCGCTACCTCCCCGGCACCATCGGCGCGAAGGAAAAGGCCTGGTGGGCGTACCAACCCGTCCGACGTCCGGAGCTCCCGGCCGGCCAAGCCGCCCACCCCGTCGACCGCTTCATCGAGGCGCGCCTCGCGCAGGAGGGGCTGACCCCCGCCGCGGAGGCCGACCGCGCCGTCCTGATCCGACGCGTCACCTTCGACACCACCGGCCTCCCGCCGACGCCCGAAGCGGTGGAGGCGTTCGTCCAGGACGCCGACCCCCAGGCTTACGGGAAGCTGGTCGACCGTCTCCTCGCCTCGCCGGCGTACGGGCAGCGCATGGCCCGCGCCTGGCTCGACCTGGTGCGCTACGCCGACAGCGACGGCTTCCGCATCGACGACTTCCGCCCCACGGCCTGGCGCTACCGCGACTACGTCATCAAGGCCTACAACGACAACAAGCCGTACGACCGCTTCGTGCACGAGCAGATCGCGGGCGATGAACTGTTCCCCGGCGACCCGGAGGCCCTCACGGCCCTCGGCTACCTCCGCCATTGGATCTACGAATACAACAACCGCGACGCGCGCGGCCAGTGGGAGAACATCCTCAACGACGTGACCGACACCACCGGCGACGTCTTCCTCGGGGCCGGCATGCAGTGCGCGCGCTGCCACGACCACAAGTTCGACCCGCTTCTCCAGCGCGACTACTACGCGCTCCGGAGCTTCTTCAACAACACCCTGCCCGTCGAGGACCGCATCGCCTGGACGAAGGACCAGGCCGCCGAGCACGCCGGCCAGCTGGCGAAGTGGGAGCAGGAGACGCAGGCCATCCGCGCCGAGATCGCCGCGCTCGAGCGGAAGTACCGCGAGACCGCGACCGAGAAGGCCATCGAGATATTCCCGGACGACGTCCAGGCGATGCTCCGCCGGCCGGAGGCGCAGCGGACGCCCTACGAACGGCAGGTCGCCGCGCTGGCCTGGCGCCAGATCGAGTACGAATACGCCCGTCTGGACCGGTCCATTAAGGGGGAGGACAGCGTCCGGCACGCCGACCTGAAGCGCCGGCTCGCCGAGCATGACAAGCTCAAGCCCGCGGAGCCGCCCTACGTGCTCGCCGTCCGCGAGACCGGCGCGACGGGGATCGACGCCGTCATCCCCAAGAAGAACACCGTCGTCCCGCCCGCCTTCCTCACGGTCCTCAGCGCGCAGTACCCGGCCGAGCCCGCCCGCATCACCCCGCCCGCCGACGGGACCTCCACCGGCCGGCGCGCCGCCCTCGCCCGCTGGCTGACGGAACCGTCCAACCCCTTCACCGCGCGCCTCGCGATGAACCGCCTCTGGCAACTCTGCTTCCGCCGCGGCCTCGCCCCCTACGCGAGCGACTTCGGCCGGCTCGGCGAACCGCCTTCGCACCCTGAGCTGCTGGATTGGCTTTCCGCCGAGTTCATGGCCCGTGGCTGGGACCAGAAGGCCATGCATCGCCTCGTCCTGACCAGCGCCGCCTACCGCCGCTCCTCCACGCACGCCGCCCCGCAGGCCGGTCAGCTGAAGGACCCGCAGAACGTGCTCATCTGGCGCAACCAACCCCAGCGCCTCGAGGCGGAACAGATCCGCGACGCCCTCTTCGCCGCGTGCGGCGACCTGAAGGCCGACAAGCAAGCGGGGCCGAGCGTCGTGTACGGCGAACCGGTGCGCAGCATCTTCACGCGCATCATGCGCAACAACCGCGACCCGCTCGCCGACGTCTTCGACGCGCCGCAGTGGTTCAGCAGCGCGTCCTCCCGCGACGTCACGACGACCCCGATCCAGTCGCTCCTGCTCCTCAACAGCCCGTTCATGCTCAAGCGCGGGGAGCTCCTCGCCGCGCGGGTCGCCCAGGAGGCGCCCGGCGACGAAGCCGCCCAGATCCGCCGGCTTTACCAGCTGCTGTTCGCGCGGGCGCCCCGCCCGGCGGAGGCGGGCCGCGCCGCGGCCTTCCTGCGGGAAGTGCGCGCGCAGAAGGCGCCGGCCAAGGTGGCCGCGGCCGTCGCCAACGACTTCCAACCCGAGAAGGTGCCCTTCCGCGACGGCCAAGGCGCCCACCTCGAGCCCGGCCATCGGCAGCCCTTCGTGGCGCCCGGCGCCACCGAGGCCGACTTCGCCCGGGGCTTCACCATCGAGGGGGTCATCGTGCCCCGCACCGTGAGCGACGGCGGCGCCGTCCGCGTCATCGCCGCCCAAGTCGGCAAGGGCAAGACCGACGGCTACTGGCAGTTCGGCATCACCGGCCAGAAATCGCGGCGCGCCCCGCGCGTGCTCGTGCTTCAGGCCTACGGACCGCTCGTCGGCGGCGGCTTCGGCGAGGCCGTCCAGTTCTCGAACCTCCGGATCGAACTGAACAAGCCCTACTACGCCGCCGCCGCCGTGCGCTACGCCGACCAGAACGGGCCGGGCGAGGTGACGTTCACGCTCAAGGACCTCGCCAACGACGACGAACCCCTGCTCCACGACCGCACCCCCACCCTGCTCACCGGGGTGCGCACCGCCACGCAGCCCATCCAGCTCGGCGGCAAGGGGACCGACCCCGAAAGTTCCTTCCACGGCGTGATCGACGACCTGCGCCTGAGCGTCGGCGCGCTCGACGACCAAGGCCTGCTCTACGCCAACGAGGACATCAAGCCGAGCGCGCTGGGCTTCTGGCGGTTCGAGACCAAGACCGGGACGATGCGCGATTCCTCCGGCAAGGGCCGCGACCTGACCGTCGGCGCGGCCAAGGCGGTCGCCGCGGCCCCGGCGGCCAAGGCCGCCCACGCCCCCTTGGCCGCGCTCTGTCACGCCCTCCTCAATTCCTCCGAATTCCTCTACGTCGAATGAACGACCCACGCTGCCATCGCGTCGAAGCCTCGTCCTCGCGGCGCGATTTCCTCTTCCACGCCGGCCTCGGCCTCGGCGCCATGGCCTTCAGCGACCTCCTCGGGAAGGAACTGACCGTCCCGGCCCCCGGCACCCCGCTCCAGCCCGGCGTCGGCCAGATCAAGCCGCGCGCCAAGAGCGTCATCTTCCTTTTCATGGAGGGCGGTCCGTCGCAGATGGACCTCTTCGACCCGAAGCCGTTGCTCAACAAACTCGCCGGCCAGCGGCTGCCGGACAGCTTCGGCTCCGTCATCACCGCGATGGGCGAGTCGAAGTCGCCCCTACTCGCCTCGAAGCGGACCTGGAAGCAGCACGGCCAGTCCGGCCAATGGTTCTCCGACTGGATCCCGCACATCGCCTCCTGCGCCGACGACCTCGCGGTGATCCGTTCCTGCAAGGCCGACGGCATCAACCACTCCGCGGGCGTCTGCCAGATGAACACGGGCTCCATCCTCGCGGGCAAGCCGTCGCTCGGCTCCTGGATCAACTACGGCATCGGCTCCGAGAACCGCAACCTGCCGTCGTTCATCGTGATGCAGGACAACCAGAACACCGTCATCAACGGCCCGCGCAACTGGGGGGCCGGCTTCATGCCCGCCGTCTACCAAGGCGTGCGCATCTCGGGTGGGTCCGAGCCGATCCCCCACCTGAACACGCCCGAAGCCGTCAGCGCCGACCTCCAGAAGAGCAAGCTGCAGCTGATCAACAGCGTGAACCAGGAGTTCGCCGCCCGCTACCCCGACCGCTCCGAGCTCGGCGCCCGCCTGGCCGGCTATGAGCTGGCCGCGCGCATGCAGGCCGAGGCGCCCGGCGTCGTCGACCTCACCGGCGAGACCGAGGCCACCCGCAAGCTCTACGGGCTCGACGACAAGACGACCGAGGGGATGGGGCGCCTCTGCCTGCTTGCCCGCCGCATGGTGGAG
>JBIISU010000094.1:0-5190 GCA_044340815.1 Opitutales bacterium
CCTGATCGAATGGGAACGCGGCGCGAACTTCGGCTTCCTGCCGCAGGAGAGCGCGCCGGTCGGCGACGAGACGATCCTGCAGATCGCGACGAGCGGCGGCAAACTCGAGCCCGAGAACGACGACGATTGGGACATCGACTACACCCTCGAGCCGCGCGCCAAGAAGATCCTCGCCGGCCTCGGCTTCCGCGAGACGGACCACGACAAGCTGGCCAAGACGTTCTCCGGCGGCTGGGTCATGCGCGCCCACCTCGCCCGCCTGCTGGTCAGCGAGCCGACCCTCCTCCTCCTCGACGAACCGACCAACCACCTCGACCTCGAGGCCCTGCTCTGGTTCCAGGACTACCTGACGCGCTACCCCGGCGGCCTCGTCGTCATCTCCCACGACCGCGCCTTCCTCAACGCCTTGTGCACGGGCATGATTGAGCTCCGCGGCCAGCGCCTGCACGAGTACACCGGCAACTACGATGATTTCCTCGTCGAGCGCGTGGCCCGCAAGGAACGCCAGCAGGCGATGTTCAAGAACCAGCAGCGCGAGATCGCCCACCTGCAGACGTTCGTCGACCGGTTCGGCGCCAAGGCGTCGATGGCCTCCCGCGCGAAGTCCAAGGAGAAGCAGATCGCCCGCCTCGAGGAGATCGCGATCGACGAGCCCGAGGACGACCTGAAGAAGATCCAGTTCCGCTTCCCGCAGCCCCCGCGCTCCGGCCTCAAGGTCATGAAGCTCGAGCACGTGAAGCAGTCCTACGGGGACCACGTGGTCTACCAGGACCTGAACTTCGAATGCGAACGCGGCCAGCGCACCGTGCTCGTCGGCCCCAACGGCGCCGGCAAGTCCACGCTGCTCAAGATCCTCGCCGGCGTGATCCCGATCAACGGGGGCCTGCGCGAGGAAGGCGGCAACGTCATCACGGGCTACTTCGCCCAGAACCGCGTCGACAACCTCAACCCGAAGCTGACCGTCCTCGAGAACGTGATGGAGCTGCGCACCAACGAGAACCAGCTCACCGAGCAGCAGGCCCGCGGCATGCTCGGCACCTTCCTCTTCCGCAAGGACGACGTGCACAAGAAGGTCTCGGTGCTGTCCGGCGGGGAGAAGTCCCGCCTCGCGCTGGTCAAGCTGCTGATCAACCCGCCGAACTTCCTGCTCATGGACGAGCCGACGACGCACCTCGACATCATGTCGATCGACGCGCTGATCGCCGCCCTGCAGACCTACGAAGGCACGCTCTTCTTCGTGAGCCACGACGTGCACTTCATCCGGCAGATCGCCAAGACCGTGCTGCACGTCCACTCCGGCCGCCTGACGCCCTACGCGGGCGACTACGCCTACTACCTGGAGAAGTCCAAGGCCGGCAACGAGCGCGCCGCCCTCACCGCCGGCTTCACCGATGGCCGCCCCAAGCAGGCCGAGGCCCCGAAGGCTGAGAAGGCGCCCGCCGCCGCCCCGACCAAGCTCTCCGGCTCCGACCTCCGCAAACTCGAGAAGGAAGTGGCCCGCCTGGAACAGCTCGTCGCCGACCTCGAGGCCAAGCAGGCCAAGCTGACCACCGAGCTCGCCGACCCGGCGACCTATTCGCAAGGCGCCAAGGTCCAGCAGCTCAACGCCGACCTGAAGGCCACGACCGACGCCCTCCACGCGGCCTCGGCCGACTGGGAGAAGGCCGCGCAGAAGCTGACGGACGCCAAAGGCGCCTAAGGCCAAGGGGTTGGCGGATAGCGGTTGGCGGTCGGAAACGAAGCCACCTCGCCGATCCGCGGGACTTACCCTTGCTTTAATTCGGCGTTCCTGGATCCACCCGCCAACCGCTAACCGCAGCAGCCTGATTCGCCCGCATTCCTTTCTGGCGCTTGGGGAACCCTTCCCCTACACCCCTGTCCTTACCTGACCCCCATGCGTTCCCTCCCCCGCACCCTCGCGACGCTCTGCCTGCTGGCGCTCGCCCTGCCCTCCGCCCTCGCCCATACCGCCGGCGAAGAGCTCGCCTCCTCCGCCCAGGCCTTCCTCGGCTCGCTTTCGGCCGAGCAGAAAGCCCAGGCGACCTTCAAGTTCGACGACGCCGAGCGGACGAACTGGATCTTCGTGCCGGCCGCCCGCAAGGGTCTCCCGCTCAAGGCCATGAATCCGGGCCAGCGCCACTTCGCGCAGGCCATCCTCTCCGTCGCCCTGAGCGGCCGCGGCCACATGAAGGCCGAGTCGATCATGGCCCTCGAACAGGTGCTGCTTGAGCTGGAGAAAGGCTCCGGCCCCCTGCGCGACGCGGAGAACTACTTCGTGTCGATCTTCGGGACGCCCGACGCCAAGGGCACCTGGGGCTTCCGCTGGGAAGGCCACCACCTCTCCCTCAACTTCACGCTGGTCGACGGCGAGCTGGTGAGCTCCACCCCGTCGTTCTTCGCGAGCAACCCGGGCAAGATCAAGGAAGGCCAGCCCGGCCCCGTCGGTTTCGAGCTGCTGAAGTTCGAGGACGACCTGGGTCGCGAACTCGCCAAGTCGCTGACCGCGGAACAGCGCAAGAAGGCCTTCCTCGCCAAGGACCCCTTCAAGGACATCCTCACCGGCAACAAGCAGCGCGCCAACGGCATCATCAAGCACCAGGGCATCCCGGCGACCGAACTCAACGAGGCCCAGCGTCGGATCCTAGGCCAGTTGGTCTTCGAATACGTGAGCCGCACGCGTCCGGACTTCGCGGCCAAGGAACTGAAGGCCATCGAAGCCGTGAAGGAGTCGCTCGTGTTCGCCTGGAATGGCGGCCTCGAGGTCGGCGAGCCCCACTACTATAGCATCCAGGGGCCCACCTTCCTCTTCGAACTCGTGAACTTCCAGGGCGGCGCCAACCACGTGCACGCCTCCTGGCGCGACCTCAAGAAGGACTTCGCCTACGACCCGCTGGCGGAGCACGCCAAGGAACACGCCGCCGGCAAGTAAGCCGGCGAAAACAAAACCCCGGGCAACCGGGGTTTTTTGTTTCAAGCGGTTAGCGTTTAGCGGTTGGCGGTAAGGAAAACCGCCAAGGGGAACCTTAAAACGGATCCTGGGTTGCGGCCTGTCTTTAGGTAGGGCTGACCGCCGCATTTCGGCATGACCTTCAGGTCTTGGGTCCCCGCCATCAGTTAGCTGGTTCGGGTATTCAGATTGGAGTGCAGATTCCGGGTCTGGACCTGCACCTTGCGCGCGAGACCGGCGAGCGGCGACCCGCTTCCAAACGCCAACCGCAAACCACCAACCGCTTTCCGCCCTACTTCATCCCCTTCCACGCTTCCATCGTCTCCTTCAATAACTCCTTCGGCTCCATCTTGATGGCATAACCTTGGAAGCCGAAGGGGCCGCGATAACCGGCGGCGCGGGCCTTCGCCACGAAGGTCTTCACGTCGTAAGTACCGCGACCGAGGGGCTGAATCAGCTTATCCCAACCGAGTTTGCGGGTATCGCCGCCGTCGGCCCCGTTGATCGTGATGAAGTTCAGGCGAGGCAACGCGGCCTTGATCACCGGGACTGGATCACGCTCAGCCCCTTCGACCTTGAGCCAATGGCAAAGGTTGAAGGTGACGCCGAGGTCGGGGTCGTCGGCGGCGTTCGCCACGCGCAGACAAGCATCCACGCTGTCGGCCCAGAAACCAGCGTGCGGGTAGAGCGAGAGTTTCACCCGCTTGGCCTTGGCCAGCACGAGGGCCTGCTTCAGGGCCGGGACGACGATGGTGTCGCCGGTGGTCGGTCCGGCCTTCAGTCCCACGGGCAGCCGGACCTGCTGGATGCCGAGCCACAAGGTGGCCTCGAGCCCTTCGAGCGCCTGGATGGCCTGGACGAGGTCGGCGGGGAGCTCCGTCGCGTCGTGCGCGAACTTCGTGACGTGGTAGGCGTTGACGAAAGCCACGTGGCGTTTGCCCAACTCCGCGGCGAAGGCCTTCGCGGTCGCGGGCCGGCCACCAAAGCCATCGTAGCCGAGCTCCGCGAGCACGGCGGCGGCTTCGGCGGGGGCCTGGCGCGCGGCGGTGTCCATGGCGAAGAAACGGACGGGTTCGGCGGCGCCGGCGGCGGCGGCGAGGAACAGGACGAGCAGCGACCGGAATCTCATGGCTTCACGACCACGCCGGCCGCCCGAAGTTCCTCGAGAAACGCCGCGGGCGACCGCGGGCTGACGAGGAAATTGCGGAAAAGGCCGGTGCGCCGACGGAGCAGCACGAGGCGGCGCGGGTTCACGGTGTTCGTCCAATGCTCATTCCAAAAGGCCCAGTCCTGCGCCGCGTATTCGAGGTCGGCCAAGGCGAGCCGGCGGGCCGTCCATCCGTAGAAGCGCACGCGCACATGCGTCGCATCGACCGTGAACGTCATGCCGACGAAGATCGCGTGCAGGAGCCCGGCCAGGACGAGGAGCCCGCCGAGCAACGGGAGCAGGTGCAGAAAGACCTCCATTTATCGTCGATTTAAGCCGAGACCCGCGGGGACTTAAACCCCAAAGCAACCCGACGCTTGTCTCCCGGCCCCCGGTCGATTGCCTTGGGGCATGGCCCGCCCGCCCAAGTTCCTCAACACGAACGCCCTCTGGGGCGCCGTGGGGGTACGTACGCTCCGCCGCTGCGGGTTGACGCATGTGGTGATCTCGCCGGGCTCCCGCTCGACTCCGCTCGCCCACGCCTTCGCCGCCCACGGGGAATTCAAGGTCACCGTCGCGCTCGACGAACGTTCCGCCGGCTTCATTGCGCTGGGCATCGCCAAGGCCACCCGCCGTCCGGCCGTGCTGCTCTGCACATCGGGCACCGCCGGCGCCAACTACCTGCCCGCCGTGGTCGAGGCACGCCTCTCGGCGACCCCGCTGCTCGTGCTGACCGCCGACCGCCCTCCGGAACTGCGCGAATGCCACTCCGGGCAGACCATCCCCCAGAACGGCCTTTTCGGCGCCTTCCCCGTCTGGGCGGCCGAGGCCGCCGTGCCCGGAACCGGACTCGAACTCCTTCGCCACTGGCGCCAGCTCCTGGTGGACGCCTGGCAGCGTGCCCAAGGCCCCCTGGCGGGCCCGGTGCACCTCAACCTGCCCTTCCGGGACCCTCTACCGCCCTCCCAGCCTGAAAAAGGCTTCCAGGCCCCGCCAGGCCTCGATCTCGAGGCCTTCACGACCTTGCCGGCCGCCGGGCAAGTCCAGCCGACGCTGACCCCGGCCGTGGTGGCCGGCCTCCTCCCCCGCACCGAGC
>JBIISU010000095.1:0-5136 GCA_044340815.1 Opitutales bacterium
GGCCCAGCCGATCGAACCGGGACAACGTTCGCCATAGGTGGCGCCCAGCGCCTCGGCCGCATCCTCGATCAACTTGACGCCGTGCCGCTCGCAGCATGCCTGGATGGGGGCGATGTCCGCCGACTGGCCGTAAAGGTGGACGAGCACGAGCGCCTTCGGGGGCCGCCCGGCCCGGACCTTCGCCTCGATGGCGGCGCAGGCGAGCGCCGGGTCCATGTTCCAGCTGCGCTCCTCGCTGTCGATGAAGACCGGGCGGGCGCCGAGGTAGGCGATCGGCGCGGCCGAGGCGATGAAGGTGAGGTCGGAGCACAGCACCTCGTCGCCCGGACCGACGCCGGCCAGGCGCAGGGCGAGGTGCAGCGCGGCGGTCCCCGACGACAACGCCACCGCATGGGGCGAACCAACGAGGTCGGCGAACTCGCGCTCGAACGCGTCGACGTGCGGCCCGACCGGCGCGACCCAATTGGCCTCGAAGGCCTCCAGGACGAACTCGACTTCGGCGGTGCCGACGTCGGGCGGGGAAAGGTAGATGCGGGACATGGAGGAAGGGTTCAGCGCCAAGGATGGTCGGGGAAGATCCCGAGCGCTTCGAGCTCCCGCAGCAGCGCCTGCACGTCCTGACGCGCCAGGAGTTCGGGGAAAGGGGTCGGCGAGGAGAGGCGGATGAACATCTGTTCGCTCTTTTGGTTGAGGCCGTGGTTCTGGATATCCTTCAGGAGCAAAGGGAGCCGCTCCAGGCGGCCGACCAGGCCGTCGCGCCAACCTTCCCGCTGGTCCTCGTAACGGTTCGGCTCGCCGTTCACGAGGTGCCAGAACGCGACATGCTGCCGGCCGCCGCGCGGCACCAGGTAGGTGCCGGCCTCGTACGGCCGCAAAGGGCGGCCGCCCACCTGCGTCGCCACGCCGTAGCGTCGCTCGGTCCGCACGCAGCCATTGTTGACCCAGCAGGAATCGGGATTGTGGGAGCCCGCGTCCACGACCGACACCTTGCCGGGCTCCCAGTAGGCCGCGTAGACGAGGATCTGCAGGTCGCCCTTGGCGTAGACGGCCTGGGCGACCTGGGAATAATTGAGGATGCCCTGCACGTTCGCGGCGGCCGCGGAGCCCACGGCCACCGGCACGTCGCGGCGCACCCAGCCCGCGACCGAGCCCGGCAACGCCCGCGCGACGTCGCCGGTGAAGCGGCGGCGATGGTCGGCGAAGACCTCGACGGCGACCAGGAGGGCGACGAGCGCGAGGAGCGCGCCGACTCCGGCGATGAGCAGGGCGCGGCGCATGGTCAGAGGATCCGGGCGGGGTTGCCGATCACGGTCACGCCGGCGGGCACGTCCGCGATGACCACGGCGCCGGCGCCGAGCACGGCGCGGGCGCCGACTTTGCGGCCGGGGATGACCGAGACGCGGCTACCCATGAAGACGCGGTCGGCGACCTGGACCCGCCCGGTCACGTCGCAATGGGCGCTGAGCGAGCTCCAGGCGCCGATCCGGGCGTCATGGCCGACGGTCGACTGGAGGTTGACCATCGCGAAGTCGCCCAGCTCGACATCCGCCGAGACGATCGCCCCGGGGCAAAGCACCACGCCGACCCCAAGGCGCACCCGCTCGCCGACCAAGGCGCGCGGGTGGATGAACGTCAGGAAGGTCGCGCCCGCGGCGAGCAAGGGCGCCACCAACTTTTCCTTCTGGGGCGGCAAACCCAGCCCGCAGAGGAAGACCTCGTCGACCGCGGGCCGATGGCCCGTCAACGGCCGGACCGGCGCGAAGTCGCCGAAGCCGGCGAGCGCGGCCGGGTTGTCGTCGAGGAAGCCCGCGACGACCCAGGCGCGGCCGCAGTCCGGGTGCTGATGGGCCCAGGCGTGCATCTCGCGGCCGAAACCGCCGGCGCCGACGATGAGGAGTTTCTTCATGTTCAGGAAAGGAGGGCGACGAGGTCCCGCGCGGTGCGGCACGCGCGGACCTGGGCGCCGGTGAGGGTGCGCCCGTAGGCCTGCTCCGCGTGGGTGATGACCAGGAGCACGGCCAGGGAGTCCCACTGCGGCAGTCCCGCCAGTACCGTGTCGAGGCCCGCCGGGGCCGCCGCCAACGCATCGACCTCGGCCCGCAAGGCCGCCCAACGTCGTTCTTCGGAGGAGCTCATGGGGAAGGAAGGAGCGGCGCGGTGGGCAGGAGGGTGAGCGGTCCCGCCGTGAGGGCGACGGCGCCCCAGGAAAGCCCGACGCCGAAACCGCAGGCGACGAGGCGGAGCGGCCGCCGGCCCAGCTCCGGGCCGAGGGCTTCGACCAAGGCGCTGGGGATCGAGGCGGAACTCTGGTTGCCGAACCGCTCGACCAGGTCCATCGGCGTCTTGGCGGCGGGGAAGCCGCATTTGCGGCCGAGGCTGGACAGGACGAAGCGGTTGGCCTGATGCAGCACCAGGGCGTCGACGACGGGCTCGGTCCAGCCGGCGAGCGCCATCACGTCGGCGACCGCGGCCGGCACCTCGCGCAAGGTGAAGTTGAAGACCTCGGCCCCATCCATGTGGAGGTCGCCCGGGTGACGGACGTTGCCGTCGGCATCCGCGCGCTCGACCCAAGGCTCGCGGCCGCGCGGCGAACGGGCGCCGCCGGCCGGCACCTCGATGACGCGGGCGCGCGCGCCATCCGCGCCGAGGACGAAATGCCAGGGCCCCGCGGCGGGATCGCGCACCACCAAGGTCGCGCTCCCGGCGTCGCCGAAGAGCGGGTCGGTCGCGCGGTCGCGCGGGTTCGTGCTCCGGCTCAACGTGTCGCCGGCGCAGAGCAGCACCGACCGGGCGCCGCCGTGCGCGCAGAGCAAGGCCGCCTGCTGCAGCCCGTAGACCCAACCGGAACAACCCAGCGCGACGTCGTAGGCCGCCACGGTGCGGGCGAAGCCGAGCCGGCCATGCAGGAGGCTCGCGTTGTTCGGCTGCGCGTGGTCGGGCGTCTGCGTGACGAAGATGACCGCGTCCACCTGCGCGGCCGCTTCCGGACAGGCCGCGAGGAGACGCGTGGCGGCGTCGGCGCAAAGGTCCAGCGCGGTCTGCCCCGGGGCCGCGACCAGGCGCCGGCGCAGGCCCACGGTGCGGGCGGTGCGCTCCAACGCGCCGGGCTCCTGGCCCGCGGCGAGGCCATCCGCGAGGAAATCGCGGACCAACGGGCCCGTCGTGACGGCGAGGCCGGCGAGACGGACGGCGGGGAGGGAAGTCTGCATCGGGGAGGAGGATTCAGCGGGCGACGAACTGGCGCAACCACGACTCGACGCAAAGCACGCCCATCAGGGGGTAGGCGGCGTCGATTTCGCCGCGGGCATCCGCATCGAGCAGGGCGATGACGCCCGCGCCATGGAAGACCCCCGTGGCGTCCAGGCGCCCCTCGGCGGCGAGGCGCCGGAGCCGGCGGCCGTAGCTCCCGTGGAGCCGGCGGCGCAACGGGAAGCCGAACCCGGTCTTCGGGCGATCGAGCACCTCCGCGGGGATCACCCCGCGCATGGCGGCCCGCAGGAGGTATTTCCCGGAGCGGCCGCGCTGCTTGAGGTCGTCGGCCAGGCGTTCGGTGAAGGCGACCAGGTCCGGATCGAGGAAGGGCACCCGCACCTCCACCCCGCACGCCATCGCCATCTTGTCGGTGTAGTTGAGGTTGTGGTCCGCCAGGAAGAAGCTGCGGTCGAGGTGGAGCATCTGGTTGAGCCGGCTCACGCCCGGCGGCAGGGAGGCGAGCGAGCCGAGCATCGTATCCACCGTGCGGAAGCGCCGCAGTTCCTCCCGGAAGCCCGGCGCCAAGGCGAGCGCCAACGCCGCGTCGTCGAGCCAAAGGAAGTAGCTCGCCAGGCGTTCGGCCGGCGGGGCGTCCGCATGGCCGAATAGTTTGGCCAGCCGGCGACCGAGGGGGTTGTCGCGGGGCAACTGCCCGCTCAGGTCGACCAAGGCCGTGCGCCAAGGCCGCGGCATCCAGCCCCAGTAACGTTCCGACGCCAAGGCTTGGTGGCGGCGATAACCGGAGAAGATGTCGTCGCCGCCGGCGCCCGAGAGGAGCACCTTCACGCCCCGCGCCCGGGCGGCGGCGCAGATCGCGCGCGTCGCGAACGCCGCGGGATCCGGCGTCGGCTCGTCCAAGCTCCAGACCAGGCCATCCAGGTCTTCCAGGTCATCGCCGGCCATGCGCACCACGTCCAGCGGCGCGCCGAGGCGGCCGCTGACCAAGCGCGCGTAAGGCAGGTCCTCCTCGAAGCCCTCGGCGTCCCCGGCGGGCGGACCGAGGGTGAAGCAAGGGTAGTCGGCGCCCGCGCGCAGGTTCTTCACCGCGTGGTGGGCGATCGTGGTGGAATCCACCCCGCCGGACAGGAACCCGCCGAGCGGGACATCCGCGACCAATTGCCGCCGCACCGCCTGCTCGACATAATGGCGACAGGCCGCCAACGCGGTGGCGGGCGGGAAAGCCTGCACCTCCTCGCGGTAATGCTCCGGGGCGAAGCGGCCGAGGCGGATGACGCCGTCCTCGGCGCACTCGAGGAAATCCCCCGGGAGCAGCTTCCGGACGCCGCGGGCGGGCGTGCGTTCGCCCGGGGCGTAGAGGAGGGCGAGGTAGGAGACGATCGCCCGGGCATCGGGTTCGCGGTCGAGGCCCGGGACGACGAGCAGGGCCTTGAGCTCGGAGGCGAAGGCGAGCCCGGCCGGCGTCCGCGTCCAATAGAGCGGCTTCACGCCGGCCGCGTCGCGCGCCAGCAGGAGGCGCCGCTCGTCGGCGAACCAGGCGGCGAAGGCGAAGATCCCGTTCAGCCACGGCAGGCACCGTCGGCCATGGCGCGCGAGCAATTCGACCAGCACCTCGGTGTCGCTCGAGCCGCGCAACGTCGCGCCCTCGCCCTCCAGCCGGGCCCGGAGTTCCCGGTAGTTGTAGATTTCGCCGTTGAAGACGAGCGTGACCCGGCCGCGCGCATCGGCCATCGGCTGGTGGCCGGTCGGGGAAAGGTCGAGGATCGCGAGGCGGACATGCGCGAGGCCGACGCGGCCGGACGACCAGACGCCCTGGCCATCGGGTCCGCGATGGACTTGGGCTTGGTTCATCCGCGGCAGGAGTTCCGCCGCGAAGTCCCCGAGGTATCCCGCGATGCCGCACATGCTCAGCGCGCGCGCAAGCCC
>JBIISU010000096.1:0-5128 GCA_044340815.1 Opitutales bacterium
CGATTTCCCTGATGTTGATGGTCGGGTGGACCCAGCCGTCCTCGAAGGAAGGCAGGTTGCCGGCGAGTTCCAGGGCGCCCGCGGCTCCCATGCAGTGCCCGATGAAGCTCTTGGTGTTGTTGATCCGGGTGTCCGGGCAGCCCGTGAAGACCGTGCGCAGGGCGGTGCACTCCTGGACGTCGCCCAGCGCGGTGGCCGTGGCGTGGGTCGAGACGATGTGGATGTCGTTCGGCGCCATCCCCGCGCGGGCGAGGGCGAGGCGGACGCACTCGGTCTGGCGCTCCGGGTTGGGCAGCACGGCGTCGGTCGCGTCGGAGTTGATGCACCACCCGGCGATCTCGGCGATGATGCGGGCCCCGCGGGCCAGCGCGTCGTCGAGGCGCTCGAGCACGTAGACGGCCCCGCCCTCGGAGATCACGATGCCGTTGCGGTCCTTGTCGAACGGGCGCGAAGCCTGGTTCGGGTCGGCGTGCTGGGCCAGGGCGCCCTGGTTCTTGAACCCCGCGAAGATGCCGAAGGTGTGGATCGACTCGGAGACGCCGCCGGCGAAGGCCAGGTCGACCTCGCCGAGCTGCAGCATCTGGGCCGCCTGGATGAGGCCGGCGTTGCCCGCGGCGCAGGCCGCGCCGATCGTGTAATGCGGCCCGGTGATCCCGAGGTTCATCGTCACCTCGCCCGCCGGGTTGTTGGCCACGGTGCGGGGGTTGTGGTGGTGGGTCCAGTACTTGGTGTCGTTGCCGAACTGCGAGATGTTGTGGATCTCGTTCTCCGTCTCGACGTTGCCGTGCTCGGTGATGCCGAGGTAGACGCCCACGCGGGACTTGTCGGTGCGGTCCCAGTCGAGGCCGGCGTCGGCGAGGGCCTCGCGGGCGCAGTAGATGGAGATGGACCCGACGCGGGTGCCGTTGCGGATTTCCTTCCGCTTCTGCCACTTGGTGGCGTCGAAGTCGCAGACGCCGGCCGGTTGGCGGCCCATGTGGCGGACGTCGATCTCGGCGATGCGGGCCTTGCCGGCCAGCAGGTTGGCGCGGAACTCGGCCAGCGAGTTGCCGTTCGGGGCGGTGAGGCCCAGGCCGGTGATGACGATGCGAGGTTTCGGGGACATCGGACGACCTTCCATCAAGCCCCCGCCGCCCGCGAAGTCAAACCCCGCCCCCGCTTGCCCTTGCCATCCCCGCTTCCCGCCCTTTCCTGCCAGGGAGATGTCCCAGCCGCTCCAGTGCTCGCTCTGCGCCGAGGTCGCGACGGTCCACCTGTCCCAGGTGGTCGGGGGCAAGGTCACGAAGGTGCACCTGTGCGAGGCTTGCGCGGGGAAGGGCGGGGCGGTCGATCCGGCCGTCTTCCAGCTCGCCGACGCCCTGCAGGCGCCGGCGCCCGCCGCCGAGCTCACCTGTCCCCATTGCGGCTTCACCGATGTCGACTTCCGGAAGCGGGGCCGCTTGGGCTGCCCTTCCTGCTGGGAAACCTTCGGCGGGGCGCTGAGCCCCTTGCTGCTCAAGGTCCAGCCCGAGGTCGCCCACGTCGGGCGCGCCCCCGCCGGGACGGCTCCCCTCGGTCGGCTCCGCCATCAGTTGGCCGCCGCGCGCGCCGCCCTCGCCGCGGCCATCGCGACCGAAGACTACGAACAAGCCGCGAAATCCCGCGACGAAATCGCCGCCCTCGAGGCCGCCCTCAAGCCCGCCTGACCATGTCCGTCCAGGAGATCCTCGCCGACGACCAGGACCCGGGCCGCGCCTCCGGGGCGCAGGCCGTCGTGCTGAGCACCCGCATCCGCCTCGCGCGCAACCTCGACGGGCATCCCTTCCCCGGTTGGGCGAAGGCCCCGCAGCGGCAGGAAATCGCGGAACGCTGCATCGCGGCGCTGGTCGACCTGCCGCGCTTCCGCCGCGCGCACGTCCTGCGCATGGCGCAGCAGCCGGACCTGGACCGCGCGGTGCTCGTCGAGCGGCACCTGGTCTCGAAGGAGCTGGCCTCCGGCCAGGCCGGCGCGGCCGTCATCAGCCGCGACCAGACCTGCTCCGTGATGGTCAACGAGGAGGACCACCTCCGTGTGCAGGTCCTGCGCCCCGGCTGGCACCTGCGCGGCACCTGGAACCTGGCCGAGCAGCTCGACGACGCCCTGGCGGCCGCCTTGCCCTTGGCCTTCTCCGAGCGCCTCGGCTACCTCACCGCCTGCCCGACCAACGTCGGCACCGGCCTGCGGGCCTCCGCGATGGTCCACCTGCCCGGCCTCTGCCTTTCCGGCCAGATGGACAAGGTCACGCGCGCGCTCAACCAGGACGGCCTCGCGGTGCGCGGTTGGCTGGGCGAAGGCACGGAAGCCGCCGGCAACATCTACCAAGTCTCCAACCAGCAGACCCTCGGCCTGGCGGAGGATGACATCCTCAAGCACCTCGGCTTCTGGATCAAGCACCTCGTCGAACAGGAGTGGAACGCCCGGCGCAAGCTGGCCTTGGACGAGGGCGAGAAGTTCGTCGACCGGCTCGCGCGTTCCTTCGGCGTGCTCCGCCATGCGCGGCTCCTCTCCAGTTCGGAGGCGATGAACATGCTCTCCCACCTGCGGCTCGCCTGCGACCTCGGGTGCCTGCCCGAGGCGTTGCGCGATCAGGTGGACCGCCTGCTCATCGAGGGCCAGCCGGCCCATGTCCAGGTGCGCCATGGCGCGCCGCTCGACACCGACGGACGGGACCTCCGGCGAGCGGCGGTGATGCGCGAGGCCTTGCGTGGCTTCCCGGAAGTCGGTCCGCCGACCGCCTGATCACTCCGCGGGCGGCGGCGTCCCGGCGTCCCGGCGGGCCATCTCGTCGAGGAGCGCCTGCACGCGGGCGACCCCGCCGGTGACGTCGTCCTCGGCGAACTGCAGCTCGGGGGTGCTCTTCAGCTGGAGGGCGGCGCCGACCGTCGCGCGCAGCTCGGCGCGGATTCGCCGCAGCAGGCCGCGGGCGGCCTTGCGGGCGGCGTCGTCGCCGGTCACGGCGTAGCTCACGCGCACCTGGCGCAGGTCCGGCGTGACCGCGGCCCGCGTGATGGTGATGAGCGCGGCCTCCGCGGCCCAGCCCTGGCGGAGCGCCGAGGAGACCTCGCGCTGGACCAGTTCGGCCACCCGGAGCTGACGTTGCGACATGCGGCTTAGAGCGAGGGGCGGATCTGCAGCAGCTCGATCGCCTCGATGACGTCGCCCGGCTGGTACTCGTCGTAGCCGCCGAGCTTGATGCCGCATTCGAAGCCGGCCTTGACCTCGGAGGCGTCGTCCTTGAAGCGGCGGAGGGTCTCGACCGGGCCGTTGTGGACGACCTTGCCGGCGCGGACCACGCGGGCCTTGGCGGCGCGGCGGATGAGGCCCTCGGTGACCATGCAACCGGCGACCTTGTGCTCCTTGCCCAGCGGGAAGACCGCGCGGACCTCGGCCGCGCCGAGCTTGTTCTCGCGGATCTCGGGGTCGAGGAGCTCGGACATGGCCTCCTTCACGAGCGTGATGAGCTCGTAGATGATGTCGTGGCCGATGACGCGCACGCCGGTGCGCTTCAGGTGGGGCTGCACGCCGTTCTCGAGCTTGGTGTCGAAGGCGACGATGCTGGCGCGGGCGGCCTCGGCGAGGGCGACGTCGCCCTGCGTCACGGGGCCGACGGAGCCGCCGACGATCTCGAGGCGGACCTTGGTCGACTTGATCTCCTGCAGGCAGCCCTGGAGGGCTTCGAGCGTGCCGTTGACGTCGGCCTTGAGCAGGATGCGGAGGATCTTCTCCTTGTCCTGGGCGAGGGCGGCCATGAGGCGCTCGAGGTCGGACATCCCGGGGCGGGCGCCGGTGTTCGGGGCCTGCTGCTGGGCCTCGGCGGCCTTGCGGCCGGCGAGCGCGGCCTCTTCGGCGAGCTCGCGGGCTTCGCGGTCGTTCTTGACCACGCGGAACTTGGCGCCGGGGCTCGGGACGGCGTCCCAGCCGAGGACCAGGGCGGGCGTGCCCGGGGCGGACTGCGTCAGGCGGTTGCCGCGGTCATCCATGAGCGCGCGCACCTTGCACCAGGTCTCGCCGCAGACGAACGAGTCGCCGGGCTTGAGGGTGCCCTTCTGGACGATGATGGTCGCGGTCGGGCCGCGGCCGGTCTCCATCTGGGATTCGATGACCGAGCCTTGGGCCGGGCACTTCGGGTTGGCCTTGAGGTCGAGGATCTCGGCCTGGAGGAGGATCGACTCGATGAGCTCGTTCATCCCGGTGCCCTTGAGCGCCGAGACGGGGGCCGTGATCACTTCGCCGCCCCAGTCCTCCGGGGTGATGCCGCGCTGCTGCATCTGCTGCTTCACGCGGTCGATGTTCGCGCCCTTGGCGTCGACCTTGTTGATCGCGGCCACGATGGCGCTCGCGTGCTTCTGGGCGAACTTGAGGGCTTCCTCGGTCTGCGGCATGAAGCCGTCGTCGGCCGCGACCACGAGGATCGCGATGTCGGTGACGGAGGCGCCGCGTTCGCGCATCTTGGCGAAGGCCGCGTGGCCGGGCGTGTCGAGGAAGGTGACGGAACGGCCCTTGTACTCGGCCTTCTCGCCCTGGTAGGCGACGGTGTAGGCGCCGATGTGCTGGGTGATGCCGCCGGCCTCGCCCGAGACGACGTTGGTCTTGCGGAAGTAGTCGAGCAGGGTGGTCTTGCCGTGGTCGACGTGGCCGAGCACGCACACGACGGGCGGGCGCGTGGTCATCAGGGCTGGGTCGTCCTCGGACGGCTTCTCGACCTTCTTGACGGGCTGGACGCCTTCGCCGCGGTGGCGGATTTCCAGCGTGTAGCCGTGGCGTTCGGCGACCTTGCGGGCGTCGGCCTCCTCGATCACCGAGGTGGCGCTCACGACCTTGTTGAGCTCCATCAGGTTGCCGATGACCTGAAACGGCTTGAGGTTGAGCGCGATCGCGAAGTCGCGGACCACGATCGGCGGGCGGACGGTCACGGCGCCCTTGCTGCCGGGGGCGACGCTGCTGCCGGTGGCGGCGGGGCGGTTGACCAACGGGGCGACGGGCGGGCGTACCAGCGGGGGCGGAGTGCTCGGGCGGGTGGCGGGCGCGGCGGTAGGGGTGATGACGATCGGGGGCAGCTCGCTCTTGGGCGTCGTCGGGGCGACGGGCGGACGCGGCGGCAGGGTGGGG
>JBIISU010000097.1:0-5094 GCA_044340815.1 Opitutales bacterium
CCTCGACCAACCAGAGTTCATGCCGTCGGCAGAAGCGGAGGACCGCGGCCAGGTCGAACGGGTTGCCGAGCGTGTGGGCGACCATCACGGCCTTGGTCTTCCCGGGCACGTAGGCCGCCTCGAGCTGTGCGACGTCCAGGTTGCCGGTGATGGGGTCGTTGTCGATGAAGACGGGGACGGCGCCGTTCTGGATGATGGGCGCGACGGTGGTCGGGAAGCCGGCGGCGCAGGTGATGACCTCGTCGCCGGGCCGGATGCGTCGGGCGGGCGGCAGCTTGTGCGAGGTCAGGGCGCTCAGCGCGACGAGGTTCGCGGAGGAGCCCGAGTTGACGAGCAGCACGTGCCGGACGCCGAGGAAGTCGGCGAGGCCCTTCTCCATCGCGGCGCCCTCCTTGCCGAGGGTGAGCCAGAAATCGAGCGTCGAGCCGACCGCGGCCTCGACTTCCTCCGGGCCGAAGACGCGGGCCGCGTAGGGGACGCCGTCCTTGGACGGGTCGTGGGCCGGCCGCGACGGATGATCCGCCGGCAGGTGGCCGGGGTGGACCGCCTCCGCATATGCCCGCGTCAAGCGGAGGATTTCTTGGCGAATCTGTGCGGGCGTCATGAAGTTCAGCGGGTCCAGGGGAGGCCGGCGGCGCGGGCGGCGGCGAGGTAGGCGGCGAGGTCGCGGTCGCACAGTTCCGCGGGCGCGGCGCCGGCATGCCGGTCCCGATACCAGGAGGCCGTGACGCGCACCGTCGCGGCGAAATCCCAGACGGGGCGCCAGCCCAGGACCTCGGCGGCCTTGGTCACGTCGAGGTGGAGCAAGCCGGCCTCGTGCGGTGCGGCCGGATCGGTCAGGTCCTCCTGGCGGCCCGGCCATTCGCCGAGGAAAGCGTCGACGAGGGCGCCGACGGGGCGGGCGGATTCGCCGCGCGGACCGAAGTTGAAGCCTTCGCGCAGGCGGGCGGGCTGCGGCGCCAATTCCGGCTGCCGCAGGCAGGCGCCGAGCCAGAGGTAACCGGCGAGCGGCTCGAGCACATGCTGCCAGGGCCGCGTCGCGCGGCGGTTGCGGATGACGGCGGGCCGGCCGGCCTCGAGCGCGCGGACGCAGTCGGGAATGATGCGGTCGAGGGAGAAATCGCCGCCGCCGATGACGTTGCCCGCGCGGCCGGAAGCCAAGGCGCCTTCACCGGCGGCGGGACAGAAGGAGCGCCGCCAGGAGGAGACCAGGAGCTCGGTCATGCCTTTCGAGGCGCTGTAAGGATCATGGCCGCCCATCGGCTCGTCCTCGCGGTAGCCTTCGGGCCGTTCGCGGTTCTCGTAGCATTTGTCGGAAGTCACCACGACGACGGCCGCCGACGGCGCCTCGGCGCGGACGGCCTCGAGCAGATGGGCCGTCCCGAGCACGTTGGTCGCGATGGTCTCGACCGGCTGGGCATAGGAAAGGCGGACGAGCGGCTGGGCGGCGAGATGGAGGACGATCTCCGGCCGGAAATCACGGACGGCGGCGCGCAGCGTCGCGCGGTCACGGACGTCGCCGAACTCCGAACGGAAGCGGCCGCCGAGGCCGAGCCAGCCATGCAGCGGCTGGTCGGACTGCGGCGCGAGGGCGAAACCCCGGACCTCGGCGCCGAGCGACAGGAGCCAGTGGGCGAGCCAGGCGCCCTTGAAGCCGGTCTGGCCGGTGAGCAGGACGCGGCGTCCGTTGTAGGCTCCGCCGAACATCACCACTTTTTCCAGGGTGCCCGACCGGAGGCCCAGAGCTCCTCGAGGAGGTTCTTCTCACGCAGGGTATCCATCGGCTGCCAGAAGCCGCGGTGCTGATAGGCCGAAAGCTGGCCGCGGGCGGCGAGCGACTCCAGCGGACCCCGTTCCCAGATGCAGTCGTCGCCCGTGATCAGGTCGAGGACCGCAGGCTCCAGGACGAAGAAGCCGCCGTTGATGAAGGCGCCGTCGCCGGCGGGCTTCTCCTTGAAGGAGCGAACCGCGCCCCGCTCGATTTCCAACGCGCCGTAGCGGCCGGGAGGCTGGACGGCGGTGACGGTCGCCTGCCGGGCTTCCCGGCGGTGGAAGGCCAGCGTGGCGGCGATGTCGACGTCGCCGACGCCGTCGCCGTAGGTGAGGAAGAACGTGCCGTCGAGATGCTCGCGGACCCGGCCCAGGCGGCCGCCGGTCTGGGTCTTCTCGCCCGTATCCACCAGGGTCACGCGCCAAGGCTCGGCGTTGCGCTGGTGGACCTCCATGGAATTCTTGGCCATGTCGAACGTGACGTCCGACATGTGGAGGAAGTAGTTGGCGAAGTATTCCTTGATGACGTAGCCCTTGAAGCCGCAGCAGATGACGAATTCCGTCACCCCGTGGGCGGCGTAGATCTTCATCACGTGCCAAAGGAGGGGCTTCCCCCCCACCTCGACCATCGGCTTCGGGCGCAGCACCGTCTCCTCGCTAAGCCGGGTACCGAGACCGCCGGCCAGGATGACGGCCTTCGGCATGACGGAAGGAGTGGGCATGGGGCAGATTAAAGCCTCCGGCCGATGGAGATTTCAAGCGTAGATGCAGCCAGATTAAGTCGTTAAACCTTTCCCTCTCCCGTGGGGATGGGCTAGGGTGCGGCATGTCCCAACGACCGCTCGGGTTCGGCATCTGGGGGACCGGCATGATCGCCGAGTTCCACGCGAAGGCCTTGGCCGAAATCCCCGGAGTCCGCCTCGTCGCCGCCTACAACCGGACGCCTGCGAAGGCCGCCGCTTTCGCCACCGCGCACGGCTGCGCCGTGGCGGCGACACCGGAAGCGCTCCTGACCGATCCCGCGGTCGACGTCGTCTGCCTGTGCACCCCCAGCGGCGACCACCTCGCCCCCGCCCTCGCCTGCATCCGCGCGGGCAAGCACGTGGTCGTCGAGAAGCCGCTGGAGGTCACCTTGGCGAAATGCGACGAGCTGATCGCCGCCGCGCGCGCCGCCGGCGTCACGGTCGCGGGCATCCTCCCGCGGCGCTACGTGCGTGGGTCGATCGCGCTGAAGGCCGCGCTCGACGCAGGCCGCTTCGGTCCGGTGACGCTGGCTTCCGCCCTCATCCCTTGGTGGCGGACCCAAGCCTATTACGACTCCGCCGCCTGGCGCGGCACCTACGCGCTCGATGGGGGCGGTGCCCTGATGAACCAAGGCATCCACACCATCGACCTGCTCCTCTGGTTCCTCGGTCCGGTGAAGCGCGTCTCGGCCAACCTCGGGCTGGTCGCGCACGCCGGCATCGAGGTCGAAGACATCGCCGTCGGCTGGATCGAATTCGCCAACGGTACCCGCGCGACGCTGGCCGGTTCCACCGCCTGCTGGTCGGCGACCGGCTTCCCCGCCGAGATCCGCATCCACGGCACGAAGGGCGCGGCGGTGCTGCGCGACGACAAGCTGACCTCCTTCGAGTTCGAGACTCCCCTCCCCAGCGACGCCGGATTCCTCGCCTCCGCGCAGGAGACCGGCGGCGCCGGCGCAGCCGACCCGAAGGCCATCAGCCATGGTTGGCATCGCCTCAACCTCGTCGACGCCATCGAGGCGATCCGCGCGGGCCGCGCCCCCGCGGTCGATGGCGCCGAAGGCCGCAAGGCCGTCGAGCTCATCCTCGCCTTGTATCAGTCCGCCCAGAACGGCGGCGCGCCCGTCGACCTCCCGCTCACGCGGGATCCGGCGCTGCGGCCATTGGGAGTCAAAGTAAGTTAATCGGTTGATCCGTTGGCCGGTTGGCCAGGAAGGAAGGCGAGCCGAAAGATACGACGACCAGGGGGTTGGCTTCAGGTCGCAAAAGAGGCAAATGCTTCAATCATATTGTCGTGAATCTCCATGAAGCATGGAGGTACTATCGTGGCATGAGGCCGATGGATACGCGCTCACCAGACGACGGGCCGTTCACTTTCCGCGATCTTATTGCCTGGAAAAAGTCCAAGTCTCTGGCGGTAGACATCTACCGGTTAACGGATAGCGAAAAACTTGCCCATCGCCACGCCTACTGCGATCAACTCGGGCGAGCCGCCTTATCGGTCCCCTCAAACATCGCCGAAGGTAATGACCGCGGGACCAATAAAGAATCCCTGAGGTTCCTGCTCATCGCCCGAGGCTCCTTGAGTGAATTGGAGACGCAACTTTGGATTGGCCATGATCTCGGCTGGATCGAATCGGCCGAGTTCCGACGCCTATCGGATAGCCGAACCGAGGTGGCTAGGCTCCTCGGCGGACTGATCCGCATGCGACAAAGTCGCCTCAGGGAATCCGAGGCTTAACTACGCCTCGGGCCAACGGGCCAACTTTTCAACGAATCAACCGGGGTCCTGCCTCCCCCGGAACTCCTCCATTGTCGCGGCGGTGGCCGAGTTGATGCCGGAGCGGGCGAAGACCTTGAAGAAGGTCAGGACGACGATCTTCATGTCCAACCAGAAGGTGCAGTGGTCGACGTACCAGACGTCGTGGGCGAACTTCTGCTCCCAGCTGAGCGCGTTGCGCCCGTTGACCTGGGCCCAGCCGGTGACGCCGGGCTTCACCTCCATGCGCCGCGCCTGGAAGGCGTCGTAGCGCGGGAGGTAGCGCATGAGCAGCGGGCGCGGGCCGACGACGCTCATGTCGCCGACGAGGACGTTCCACATCTCGGGGAACTCGTCGAGCGTGGTGGCGCGGAGGAACTTGCCGAAGGCAGTCAGGCGGGCAGCGTCCGGCAGGAGCTCGCCGTCGGGCCCGCGCTCGTCGGTCATGGTGCGGAACTTGACCATGCGGAACGGCCGGCCGCGGAGACCGGGGCGCTCCTGGATGAAGAGCACCGGCGCGCCGAGCTTGAGGCGCACGAGCAACGCGACGACCAGCAGGAGCGGCGCGAAGCCCACGAGCCACCCGAGGGAGAAGAGGATATCGAAGAGGCGCTTGGCCATGGCTCAACGTCGGTGCTCCCAGAGAGTCAGCTCGATGTCCTCCACCGCAACCTCCTTCTCGAAGGTCAATTCATACTGTAGGGCATGGGGAATCTCCCCTTTCCAGCTCCCGGGTTGCCCGGAAACACCCCAGTCGAAACCCTCCGGAACATCGATGACCAGCCGCCCACCCGTCGGGCGGCACTCTTGGGCGAAGGTTCG
>JBIISU010000098.1:0-5084 GCA_044340815.1 Opitutales bacterium
CGTCCTTCGTGCTCGGCGGCCGCGGCATGTTCATCGTCTACGGCATGGATGAGCTGAAGGCCGTCGTACGCGAGGCCTTCGACGTCGCCCCGGGCAAGCCGGTGCTGCTCGACAAGTTCCTCGAGGACGCGATCGAACTCGACGTCGACGCCATCTCCGACGGCGAGACCACCGTCATCGGCGGCATGCTCGAGCACGTCGAGCACGCGGGCGTCCATTCCGGCGACGCCGGCATGGTGCTCCCGCCCCACACGCTCTCGCCGGCCCTCGTCGACGAGGTCCGCCGCATCACGCACTCCCTGGCCAAGCGCCTCAAGGTCGTCGGCCTGATGAACATCCAGTTCGCCATCAAGGACGGCGTGGTGTTCATGCTCGAGGTCAACCCGCGCGCCTCCCGCACGATCCCGTTCGTGTCCAAGGCCATCGGCGTCCCCCTCGCCAAGCTCGCCTCGCTCTGCATGCTGGGCGCCAAGCTCAAGGACCTCGGCTTCACCCGCGAGATCCGTCCGCCCTACTGGTCCGTCAAGGAATCCGTCTTCCCGTTCAGCCGCTTCCCCGGCGCCCCGGTCGCCCTCTCGCCCGAGATGCGCTCCACCGGCGAGGTGATGGGTTGCGACGACGACCTCGGCATGGCCTACGCCAAGGCGCAGATGGCCGCGCAGCCCGCGCTGCCCGTCGCCGGCAACGCCTTCCTCTCGGTCAAGGACCGCGACAAGGACGGCGCCGTCGCCGTCGCCCGCGACCTGGCCGCGCTCGGCTTCAGCATCTACTCCACCAGCGGCACGGCCGCGGCCCTCGAGGCCGCCGGCGTCAAGGTCACCAAGCTCGGCAAGATCTCGGAGGGCGCCCGCCCCAACGCGCTGGACCTCCTCAAGAACGGCCAGCTCCAGATGATCGTGAACACCGCCGCCGGCATGCTCCCGCGCAAGGACGAGAACGCCATGCGCTCCGAGGCCGTGCTCCGGGGCGTCTACATGGCCTCGACCATGAACGCGGCCCGCGCCGCCGTCCTGGGCATCCGTTCCCTCAAGGAACACCCCCTGACCGTCAGTTCCTTGCAGGAGCACGCAAAGGTGCTTCCCCCCAAGGCCTGATTCGGGTAGAACTCCCCTTCCCATGAACTACCCCGTCCTCGCCGCGCTGGCTGTCGCCGTCGCGTCCCTCCATGCCGCCGACGAGGCGAAGCCGGCCACCCCGGCCGCCGCCGCGCCCGCCCCGGCCGCCGTCCCTTCTCCCGCCGCCCAACCCAAGATGCTCACCCCCGAACAACAGAAACAGGCCTTCTACCTGCAGGGATTCTTCCTCGCCGGTCAGACCCCCCTGCCGCAGATCACCTCCCAGCTCGAACTCTCCGATGAGGAACTCGACCAGGTGATCGCCGGCATGCGCGCCGCGGTCAAGGGCGAGCAGCCCAAGGTGAAGCCCGACGACGCCCTGATCGCGGGCGCCGAGAAGTTCTTCGCCGAGCGCGTCGCGGGCAAGTCCAAGCGCTGGGCCGCCCAGAACGAGGCTTTCCTCGCCAAGGTCGACGCCGACAAGGACGTCGTCAAGAGCCCGTCCGGCCTGCGTTACAAGATCGTCACCCCGGGCACCGACCCGAAGCCCGTCGCCTCCAGCACGGTCAAGTGCCGCTACACCGGCAAGCTGGTCGACGGCAAGGTCTTCGACTCCACCGCCAACCGCGGCAACGAGCCCGCCGAGTTCGGCTTGGGCCAGGTCATCCCGGCTTGGACCGAAGGCGTCCAGAAGATCGGCAAGGGCGGCAAGATCGTCATCTACGCCCCGGCCGCCCTCGGCTACGGCAAGGAAGGCCAAGGCCCCATCCCCGGCGAGTCCGTCCTCGAGTTCGAGGTCGAACTGGTGGAGTTCAAGTAAGCTCCGCCCGAGCGCGTTCCCCGACGGCGCACCGCGAGGTGCGCCGTCTTGCTTGTCGGGGGGAACAAAACCCCTCATACGCATTACCTACCCCTCAGCATGCGTCGCCTGCTGCCCCTCCTCTTCCTCGCTTCCGCGGCCCTCCTCCGCGGTGAGGTCGAGTCGTTGGCGCGCCTGCCCGCGGTGACTTTCGCCGTCGATCGGGTCCTGCCGCTGGATGCGGCCATCGACCGCGCGCTCAGCCACAACCTGGGGTTGGCGGTGAATCGGTTGGACGCCGGCAACGCCCAGGACGCCGTCGTCATCGCCGACGCCGAGTTCGACACGGCCTTCGCCTGGACCAACACCATGCGGCGCGTGGCGGATCCGGCCGCGCGGGCGGCCGGCGCGCCCACCGCCGGCGGCTATGATTCCGACCTGAGCCTGACGCGCAAGTTCACGTGGGGCGGCCGCCTCACCCTCGGCGCCGGGCTCACCCGCCAGTGGCACGAGCTCGCCTTTCCGGGGAGCCCGTCCCGCTACGACCTCGGCACGTCCATCACCTACGTCCAGCCCTTGCTCGCCGGCGGTTGGGGGCGCGTCAACCTCACCGCCCTCATCGGCGCGCGCCAGACGGCGCTGCGCGGCCGGCTCGCCCTCCGCGCCGCCGCCCTCGACCTGATCCGCGACACGGAAGTCGCCTACTGGACGCTCGCGGGCGCCCGCACGTTGGTGGCGCTCCGCGAGACGAGCCTGCGTTCCGCCGAATCGTTGCTGGCGCAGATCCGCGCCCGCCGCGGCTTGGGCGACGCCACCATCCTCGACGAACTGCAGGCCGAGGCCGAGGTGGCCGGCCAGCGCGTCGCCGTCCTCGCGGCGACCCAATCGGTCGATGGGGCGGAGATGGCCCTGCGCCGACTCCTTGGCCGCGGCACCGTCGAGGACGTGCAGGTCGCGATCGCGGTCCCGCCGCTGCTGCCGTCGACGGCGCCCTCCGTCGGGGAGTTCGCCCCGTGGGCCCGGACGGTCGCGGCCTTCGATTTCGCCACGGCCATCCAGCTCGCCCAGTTGGCGCAGGCCGAGGCCAACCTCGAGCAGGCCGACCAGAACGACCAGGCCCGGTTGGACCTCACGTTGTCCGGCGCGAGCTTCGGCGACCCCGCCCTCGGGCTCGGCGGCGGTTTCGACAACTACCGCAACCGGTCCGGCTGGAGCAACTCGGTCTCGCTCACCTACCGGATCCCGCTCGGCGCCCGCGAGAACGCCGCGAACCTGCGGCTCGCCACCCGGGCGAAGCGCCAGGCGGAGCTGCGGCTCGCGGACGTCCGCCAGTCCCTGGTGTTCACCGCCCGCGCCGTCTGGCGCGACCTGGAGGCGGCCCGGGCCCGCGTCGTCGCCGCGACCTCGGCCCTCGGCCTCCAACGCAAATCCTACGAAGGTGAGCGCGCCCGCTACCAGGCGGGCCAATCGGACCTGCCGCGCGTGCTGCAAGCGCAGGCCGCCCTGGACGCCGCGCAGCTCGGGTGGCTGCAGGCGGTCCTCGACCATCGCGCCGCCGGCGTGCGCGCCGCCCGGCTCGACGGCTCCATCCTGCCCGCCCATGGCTTCGCCATGGAGGCCGTGGAGGCCAAGGCCGGCGACGGCCTGGGCTCCCTCGACGCGTTGCCCCCCTTGCCCGAAACCCCATGAAACTCCTCAAGCCCTTGATCCTGGTCGCGCTCGTCGGCGGGCTCGCCTTCGCGTTCTGGCCCGACCGCAAGCCCAAGGCGCGGACGGCCATGGGCATCTCCGAGGCCCGCGCGGAGCGCCGCGACATCAAGGAGACCGTCGAGGCCGCGGGCTTCGTCCGCGCCGTCACCTTCAGCAGCATCCGCGCCCAGGTCAGCGGCCCGATCCTCAAGCTCAACGTCCAGACCGGGGACATGGTCAAGAAGGACCAGATCCTGGTCGAGCTCGACCCGGTGCTGGCCAACGCCGACGAGGAACAGGCCCGCCGGACGCTCCAGCTGCAGATCCTCACGTTGGAGCGGCTCGAGCGCGACCTCCGCCGCGTCGAGGTGCTCGTGAAGGAAGGGTTCGTCTCCGAACGCGAGGTCCTCGACCACCGCACCGCGTACGACGTCGCCAAGCTGCAGCGCGACATCGCCCAGGCCAAGCTCGACACCGCCGTCGAGATGGTGCGCCGCACGATCATCCGCGCCCCGCACGACGGCCAGATCTCCGACTGCACCGTGCTCGTCGGCCAGATCGTCATCGGCGCCCAGTCGATCAACAACGGCACGCCCCTGATGACGGTCTCCGACACCTCCGTCCTGCGCGTCGACGTCAACCTGAACGAATTCGCCGCCACCCGCGTCGAGCTCGGCAAGGACGCCGTGGTCACGTTCGACTCCATCCCCGGGCTGCGCAAGACCGGCAAGATCAGCTTCATGACGCCCTTCGGCACCGCCGACCTCAAGGTGCCCGACCTGCGCGTCTTCCCGACGCAGGTCTCCTTCCCCGCCGGCGACGGCGTCCGCCCCGGCATCAGCGCGAACATCACGGTCACCGTCGACAGCGTGAAGGGCTGCGTGGCGGTGCCCGTCTCCGCCGTCTTCATCGAGGGCGCCGACCGGCTGGTCTACGTCCGCGGGGCGGATGGCGAGTGGGAGGCCCGGAAGGTCCGCCTCGGCCTCAGCGACGCGGGTTGGTCCCAGGTGCGCGAGGGCATCGAGCCCGGCGCCGTGGTCAGCCTGGTCCGGCCCTCCCTGGTCCGCTAGATGGCGTCGCTCATCTCCATCCGCGGGCTCCGCAAGACCTACCGCATGGGCGACGAGAACGTCCATGCCCTCGCCGGGGTCGACCTCGACTTCGCCGCGGGCGAGTTCGTCGCGATCCTCGGTCCCTCCGGTTCGGGCAAGTCCACGTTGATGCACATCCTCGGCTTCATGGATACGCCGAGCGAAGGCAGCATCGTCTTCGAGGGCGAGGAAGTCGCGCGGCTCGGCGCGGACCGCCGCGCCTGGTACCGCTCCAACCGCGTCGGCTTCGTCTTCCAGTCCTTCAACCTGCTCCCGCGCCTCACCGTGCTGGAGAACGTCGCCTTGCCCTTGCTCTACCGCGAGCGCCCCGACGCGGAGGCCGCCGCCGCCGCGGCGCGCGCCGCCCTGGAACGCGTCGGGATGTCGCACCGGCTCGACCATCGCCCCGGCCAGCTGTCCGGCGGCGAACGCCAGCGCGTGGCGATCGCC
>JBIISU010000099.1:0-5070 GCA_044340815.1 Opitutales bacterium
TGGTGGCTGCACCTTCCTCCGCGAGAAACTGGCCGCCAAGTGGGAGTTGACCCCCGGCCATTTCATCGTCGGCAACGGTTCGAACGAGGTGATGATCCTGCTGGCCCAGGCTTTCCTCCGCCCGGGCGACGAGGTCGTGTTCGGGGAGCAGGCCTTCATCGTCTACAAGCTCGCCACGATGCTCTTCGGCGCGACCCCGGTTCCCGTGCCGATGCCGGGCTATCGCCATGACCTCAAGGCCCTGCGCGCCGCGGTCACGCCCAAGACCCGGATCCTCTTCCTGGCTTCGCCCAACAACCCGACCGGCGGCACGGATGCCCCGGCGGACATCCTGGCGCTCGCGGCCTCGCTGCCGGAGGACGTCATCTTCTGCCTGGACGAGGCCTACGCCGAGTACCTTGACGCCAGCGCCGACCTGCGCCCCTTGATGCGGTCCGGCCGCAAGGTCGTGGTCACGCGCACCTTCTCCAAGGCCTACGGCCTCGCCGGCCTGCGCGTGGGCTACCTGATGGGCAGTCCCGAGGTCGTCGCCCTGCTGAACCGCGTCCGCCAGCCCTTCAACGTGAACCTGCCGGCGCTCGCCGCCGCCGAAGCCGCCTTGGACGACGAGGCGTTCGTCCGACGGACGCGCGAAGTCAACGCCGCCGGCATCGTCCAACTCAAGGCGGGCCTTGCCCGGCTTGGTTGCGAGGTCATCGATGGCCACGCCAATTTCCTCGCCGCGCGCATCCCGGACGCCGAGCAGGCCTTCACCAAGCTGCAGCGGGCGGGCGTCATCGTCCGTCCCTTGGCGGGTTACGGCATGAAGGGCTGGCTCCGGCTCACCGTGGGCACGACGGCCCAGAATGAGCGTCTCCTGGCCGAGCTTGCCCGCCTCTGACATGGATTTCTCCGAGGTCATCCGCCAGATCCGCGCCAAGGATCCCCGCTACAAGGCCCAGGCGTACGAGTTGGTCCGCCTCAGTTTGGATCAGGCCCAGAAGGACATCCATGGCGAGCCCAAGAAGGGCAAGTCAGGTGCCAATCGCCACGTCACCGGCCCCCAGCTGCTCGAGGGTTTCCGCCGGCATGTGCTCGAGACCTACGGCCCGATGGCCTACCCGCTGCTGCAGAGCTGGGGGCTGCGCAAGTCCATCGACGTCGGCCACATCGTGTTCAACATCATCGACACGGGCCTTTTCGGCCGTTCCGAGGAGGATCGCCTCGAGGATTTCGCGGACGTCTACGACTTCAAGGCCGTCTTTCAGGCTCCCTTCGAGCCCCGCGCCAAGGCGGACTGAAGACCCTCAGGCGTTGACGAAGGAGATCGCGCGGACCTCCTGGCAGCCGCGCAGGGCGCGGATCTTCGCGAGGAGCGCGCGTTCGTGGAAACGCACCTCGGATTTGATCACGGTGTTTTCGCACTGCACGACGAGCTTGCCGCCTTCGAGGACGCGGAGCGGGGCGCAGCGCTTCGCCAGCTTCGCGGGGAGCAGCTCGTGCCAGTGGGCGAAGATCGCGTCCTCGGGCACGGGTTTGTCGAGGCGGAGCTTCCTGAAGGCCTCGGTGACGGCGTCGTCGATCGAGCGCAGGTCGCGGTCGGTCGAGCGACCGCGGTCTTCGGGCAATCCCCGCAGGTTGGCCAGGAGGTTCACCACGTGTCGGGAGAACTTGCCCTTCGCCTTGCCCTCGGTGACCAGCGCGCGCAGCACATAGGGAAGGTCCCGCAGGTGCTCAGCCCGGAGGCATTTCTCGGGGGCGTAGGCCCCGCCGACCACGACTCCGATGGCCCCGGCGTCGCGCGCCCCTTCGCCGTCCTCCTTCGGGTCGTCGCCGACGTGCACCAAGGCCGAGAGGGCGATGCCCAGATGGCGGGCCGCATGGGCGTAGGCTTTGGGCTCGGGCTTCGCGCACCCGGTCTCGTCGGACAGGAAGACGCCGTCGAAGAGTCGGGTCAGGCCTTTGCCGGCGAGGACGGCATGCATCCGGGCGTCCGCGTTGGAGAGCGCGGCGACCTTGATCCCCAGGAAGCGGATCGCCGTGAGCGCGGTCACCGCCGCCGGCGCGACGCGCCATGCCGACTCATGGCCGAAGGCGTCCCAGCAGTCGCGGAAGACGACTTCGAATTTCGAGGCAGGCAAGGTGGGGCCGAAGGAGCGCAGCACCACCTCGCGCCAGAACGCCTCGGGCTTCGCCTGCCGGGGCGCCCCCTTGAATCCGAGCGGAAAGGCGGCGTCGAGGGCGGCGGCATCGGCCTCGACCCCGTGACGGCGGGCGCAACGCGCGTACACGGCGCCGACCGAGGGGTGCGGGAAAAGCAAGGTGCCCGCGAGGTCTACGGTGACGGCTTGGACGATGGCCATGGTCAAGGACGCCGGTGAAGGGTGGACGGGAGGCTCGCAGGCGGGGCCATGGAGGGGGATGGGACCAGACCACCGCGACGGGGTCAACCCCTCGTGCGGAGGTCCTGCTTGTCACCCCGGCTCGATCGGCCTAGAAACTCGGCATGTCCTCCTCCCGACGTCTACTCACCTTGGCCCTCGGTCTCCTGAGCATCGGTTTCATCGGTTGCTCCGCCCCGGTCGAAGGTCCGTCCGGCTTGGCTTCGGTCCGCAAGGTGTTCGTCACCGAAACCCAATCCGCCGGCGTGACCGAGGCCGACGCCCTGGGCGACGCCGTGCATGATGCCGCCGTGCGCGAACTCGCCCGGCTCGGTTACCAGGCTGTCGCGACGTCGACCGAAGCCCAGGCGTCGCTCCGGAGCTCTTGGCGCGTCCAGAAGGCCGTCGATGGCCGGATCAGCCTCGCCCTTTCGATCAGCATCTTCGATCCGTCGGGCCGCCGTCTCCTCTCGACCGACTCGGGCACTGTGCTGTCGGTCAACTTCTGGAACGAATCGACCGTCCGTCGCGCCATCGAGCAGGCCCTCGCGCGCCTGCCTCGTCCGACCCCGGCGCCGTCAGCCCAGAAGTGAGCCAGGTCGGGCGGCGATCCGTTGCCTGATCTCCTGGAGCAGGGCGCTCAGTTCCGGCATCGCCACGCCGGCGGCTTCCCCTCGGCGCAACGGCTCGCCCCAAATGCCATCGACCTCCACGTCCCGCCCGGCCAAGTAGTCGATCAAGCTGGACGGACGGTAGGGCCCCATCCCGTCGGTCATCTCCAGCTGCCAGCGGATGTGCTTCTCTTCGAAGCCATGACCCCGCGCCGCCGCGGCGGCCGAGACTTCGTCCATGAGCCGACGCGCCCGGAGGCGAAGGGCCGGGTCGCCGACGATGCGGTCGGTCGTGACTCCGCCGGCGGCGATGGCCAGGCCGTTGAAGGGGATGTTCCAGCAGAGTTTCTTCCAGAGGACGCCCTCCAGCGAATCCTCGGCGCGGCAGTCGATCCCGGCGTCGGCGAAGAGCGCGACGGACGCGGCGACGGCGTCGTTGGCCGGCCCCTGCGCCGCGGCCATCCGAACGTTGCCAACCAGCGTATTCTCGATGAGCCCGGGGCCGAGGCGGTTGAGGCAGACGAAGCAAAGTCCCGCCACGAGCCGGTCTGACGGCAGGAGGTCGGCGAACGCCTCGACGTTGCCCATCCCGTTCTGGAGCGTGACCAGGATTGACTGGGGGCCGAGCAACGGTCGGAGCTGGGCGGGGAGGTTTGGATTGGCGGTCGCCTTGGCCGCCACGATCGCGAAATCGCATGGCCCGAGTCCGTCGGTGGTCGGCTGGGCGGAGGCCACCTTCACCTTCCGGTCGCCCTGGCGGTCGCGCAAAGTCAGCCCGTCGCGCGCGATCGTCGCCGCATCGCTGCGCGTGACGAGGTGCACCTCGTGGCCACGCTCCGCGAGCCGACCGCCGTACCAGCCGCCGACCGCCCCCGCCCCGACCACGACGACCCTCATGCCTGCGAAGGCGAGCGCCGCACCGACGAGTGGCGGGCCTCGGCCAGCTGGGAGGGGTAGTCCAGGGTGTGGTGGAGTCCCCGGCTTTCATGCCGCTGGAGGGCGCACTCGACGATCAGTTCGGCCACCTGGATCAGGTTGCGGAGTTCCAAGAGCCTGGGCTCGACCTTGAAGTTCCAGTAGTACTCGCGGACCTCGTCGGCCAAGGTGCCGATGCGGGTGCGGGCGCGCTGCAGGCGTTTGGTCGAGCGGACGATGCCGACGTAGTCCCACATCGTGCGGCGAAGTTCGTCCCAGTTGTGGGTCAGCACCACGCGTTCGTCGGGATCTCCGGCCGAGCCGTCGATCCAGCCGGGCAGGGCGGGGCGGACGGCCGTCGCCGCGGCGATCTCGGCTTCCGCGGCATGCGCCCCATCGTGCGCCAGGACGACCGCCTCCAGGAGGGAATTGGAGGCGAGGCGGTTGGCGCCGTGCAGGCCGGTGCAGGCCACTTCGCCCACGGCGTAGAGACCGCGGAGGGAGGTCCGTCCGGCGAGATCGGTCGCGACGCCGCCGCAGAGGTAGTGGGCGGCGGGCACGACGGGGACCGGCTCGCGGGAGAGGTCGAAGCCCGCCTTCCGGCAGGTCTCGAAGATATGCGGGAAACGCTCGGGCAGGTGTCCTTGCGCGACTTGGGTGGCGTCGAGCAGCACATGGGGAGCGCCGTCGCGTTTCATCACCGAGTCGATGGCGCGGGCCACGATATCGCGCGGGGCGAGGTCGCCCAGCGGATGGAAGTCCTTCATGAACGCCCGGCCGGCAAGGTCGCGCAGGATGGCGCCCTCGCCGCGGACCGCCTCGGAGATGAGGGCGCGGCTGCCGTCGGGCGACTTCAGCGCCGTCGGGTGGAACTGCACCATCTCCATGTCGCGGATCTCGGCGCCGGCGCGGTAGGCCATCGCGACGCCGTCGCCGGTGGCGATGTCGGGGTTCGTGGTGAATTGGTAGACCTGGCCGACGCCCCCGGTGGCGAGGACGACGACGGCGGCGGAGAGGGTCTCGACCCGGCCGGCCTTGGTGTTCAGGACATGCAGGCCGAGGGTGCGGTCGAGGGGGCCGCCGAGCGCGACCTTGGGGTCGACCTTGGAGGTCGTGAGGAGGTCGATCGCGAGGTGATGTTCCAGCATCCGGACTTGCGGGGCGGCGGCGACCGCGCGGAGGAG
>JBIISU010000100.1:0-5067 GCA_044340815.1 Opitutales bacterium
AGGTCGCCACGCTGCGCGCCTGGATCGGTCAGGGCGCGCGTTGGACCGAAGGGTTCGCCTTCAAGCAGCCGGCCTACGAGCCGCCGCTGCGCCCGCGCGCGGTGGCGCTGCCGGCCGCGCAGGACGGCCGCGACCATCCGATCGACCGCGTGCTCGACGCCTGGACGGCGACGCAGCGGTTGCCGCGGCCCGCGCGCGCCGATGACGCCACCTTCCTCCGGCGCGCCTCGCTCGACCTCGTCGGCCTCCTGCCGAGCCCGGAGGAGACCCGCGCCTTCGTCGCCGACCCGACGCCCGACAAGCGCGCCCGGCTCGTCCGCGCCCTGCTGGCCCGCGACGTGGATTACGCGGACCACTGGATGGCCTTCTGGAACGACCTCCTGCGCAACGACTACGCCGGCACCGGCTACATCGACGGCGGCCGCAAGCAGATCACGCCCTGGCTCTACCGCGCGCTCGTGACCAACAAGCCGTACGACCAGCTCGCCCGCGAACTGGTCGCGCCCGGTCCGGAGAGCGAAGGCTTCGCGAAGGGCATCGTGTGGCGCGGCGCCACCAGCGCCGGCCAGAAACCCGAGCTGCAGTTCGCGCAGAGCGTCTCGCAGGCCTTCCTCGGCATCAACATGAAGTGCGCCTCCTGCCACGACAGCTTCATCGACCGCTGGAAGCTCAAGGACGCCTACGGCCTCGCGGCCATCTACTCCGACCGTCCGCTCGAGCTGGTCCGCTGCGACGTGCCGACGGGCAAGCCCGCCGCGGCCGCCTGGCTCTTCCCCGAGCTCGGCCAGGTCGACGCCGCCAAGCCGAAGGCCGAGCGCCTGGCCCAGCTGGCCGGCCTGCTGACGCATCCCGACAACGGGCGTTTCCAGCGCACGATGGCCAACCGCCTCTGGCAGCGCCTGATGGGCCGCGGCGTCGTCCACCCGGTCGACGCGATGCAGACGGCGCCGTGGAACCAGGACCTGCTCGACGTCCTCGCCAACCAGCTCCGCGAGTCCGGCTACGACCTGCGCGCCGCGCTCGCCTTCATCGCCACCTCCGAGGCCTACCAGGCCCGCGCCGAAATCCTCGCGCCCACCGCCGATGAGCACGGCTACGCCTACCGGGGGCCGCGCGCCAAGCGCCTGACCGCCGAGCAGTTCGTCGACGCCGTCTGGCGCCTGACGGGCACGATGCCCGGGAAGATCGACGCCGGCGTGACGCGCGCGGTGGCGGGCGGCGCCCCGGCCGCGTTCCTCGCCCAGCCCATCTGGTCCAACGACCTCGGGCGGGGCCGGCTCCCCGCGGTCGGCGAGGCCCGCGCCTTCCGCCATGGCCTGAACCTGGCGGCGGCGCCGCGCCGCGCGGCCTGCACGATCGCCGGCGACAACGCCTTCGAACTCTGGGTCAACGGCCGCAAGGTCGGCGCCGGCGACGATTGGCAGGCCCCGCAGACCTTCGACCTCGCGCCGTTCCTCCGCGCCGGCGCGAACGAGGTCGTGGCCGTCGGCCGCAACGGCGGCAACGCGCCGAACGCCGCCGCGCTCTGGTGCCAAGTCTACGTCCAGCTGGCCGACGGCCAGGAACTCGCCCTGGCCACGGACAAGTCCTGGCAGTGGTCCGCGACCTTGCCCGACGCCCAGGGCCGCCTCGCCGCCACCGCCGCCTGGAAGCCGGTCGCGGCGGTCGCCGGGACCGCGTGGGCCGTCGCGGAGAAGCGGATGGCCGACCAAGTCGCGGCCTTCTCCGGCAAGGTCCTGCTCACCCCCCGCGCCACCTTGATGAAGGCCGACCTCCTGCAGCGCTCGCTCGGCCGGCCGAACCGCGAGCAGATCGTCTCGATGCGCCCGAACGAGCTGAGCACGCTCGAGGCGATCGACCTGGCCAACGGCGCCGCCCTCACCGACCTGCTCGCGCGCGGCGCGGCCAACCTGCTGCGGCGCGGGTGGGAGTCGCCCGACGCCTTCGCGCGCTGGCTCTACCTCTCCGCGCTCTGCCGCGAACCCACCGCGGCCGAACTCGCCGTGGCCCGGAGCCTGCTCGGCGCCAAGCTCGAGGAGCAGGGCGTCGCCGACCTCCTGTGGGCCGTCTGCATGCTTCCCGAATTCCAGACCATCCGCTGACCCATGATCCCCGACCTTCCCCTCGACCCGGACCTCCCGCCCGCCCTGCGCCGCCGCGAGTTCCTCCGCCTCCTCGGCGCGGCCGGCGTCGCCACGCTCGGCCTCGGCGCGCCGAAGCTCCTCGCGGCCGACGAGCCCGCCCCGGTCGCCAAGGCCGACGCGTGCATCCTGATCTGGCTCGCCGGCGGCATGGCGGCGCCCGAGACCTTCGACCCGAAGCGCTACGCGCCCTACGAGAAGGGCCTCGAGTACAAGCGCGTCCTCAGCACCTTCCCGGCGATCCCCACCGCGGTCGACGGCCTGCGCATCTGCCAGGGCCTCGAGCAGATCGCCTCCGTCATGGACCGCGCGACCCTCATCCGCTCGGCCGTCCAGCCGGACCTCGGCAGCATCCTGCATTCGCGCCACCAGTTCCACTGGCACACCGGCTACGTCCCGCCCCAGACCGTCGCCTGCCCGCACCTCGGCGCGTGGATGGCCCGCGTCCTCGGCCCCCGCAACCCGGTCATGCCCGCCTTCATCAACATCGGCCAGCGCCTCGAGGGCGTCGGCGAGAGCGAGGAGCTGAAGGCCTTCACGACCGCCGGCTTCTTCGGCGGCGAGTACGGCCCGATGAACCTCCCGTTCCCCGACGACGCGGCCACCGCGGTGCGCCCGCCCAAGGGCATGGACGCCGGCCGCTTCGTGAACCGCGACCGCGAATTCCGCCGCCTGGTCGACGCCAGCCCCGACCGCGAGCGGATGAGCGACTTCCAGCAGCAGTCGATGCTGCGCTCGATGGACAACGCCTACCGGCTCCTGAGCGCCAAGGAGCGCGCGGCCTTCGACCTCTCGCTGGAGCCGAAGGAGGCCCAGCAGGCCTACGGTACGACCCGCTTCGGCCGCGGTTGCCAGCTGGCGCGCCGCCTGGTCGAGAACGGCGCCCGCTTCGTCGAGGTCACCACGGAGTACGTCCCCTTCTTCAACTGGGACACCCACGGCAAGGGCCACAAGATGGTGGACGAGATGCACCGCACGATCGACGCGCCGGTGGCGCAGCTGATCCGCGACCTCGAGGCCCGGGGCCTGCTCGACCGCACGCTGGTGGTCATCGCCAGCGAGTTCAGCCGCGACGCCATGATCGAGGGACGACCCGGCTCCAAGGCCGGCGACCAATCCTTCCACAAGGGCGGCACCATCGAGAATCCCGACCACTACGGCCTGCATCGCCACTTCACCGGCGGCACGAGCGTCGTGATGTTCGGCGGCGGCGTGAAGAAGGGCCACGTCTTCGGCGCGACCGCCGACGAGCGCCCGCTCGTGGCGATCAAGGATCCGCTGGCGGTCGAGGATGTCCACGCGACGATCTTCACGGCCATGGGCATCAGCCCGCGCAAGGCCTACGACATCGAGGGGCGCCCGTTCTACGCCACCATCGACGGCAAGGGGAAGGCCGCGCCGATCTTCGCCTAAGGGCGGGGCAGGGCGCGGAGTTCCGCGGCGTGCGCGCGCACCGCGGCGCCGAGGAGCTCGGCGGTGCGCGCCATCGCCTCCGCGAGCGGCATCTCGGCCGGCTTGATCCCGAACAGCAGGTCGAACTGGGCCCGCAGCTCCGCGGAGTCCGCGACCGATCCGGCCACGCCGACGATGGGCTTGCCTTGCGCCCGGGCCAGGCGGGCCACGCCGACCGGCCCTTTGCCCTGCAGGCTTTGCTCATCCAGCCGGCCTTCGCCGGTGACGACGAGGTCGGCCCGGGCCACGCGCGCCGCGAGCCCGACCTGCGCGGCCACGAGCTCGAAGCCCGGCGTGAGGCGTCCGCCGGCGAAGGCCATGAGGCCGAAGCCGAGCCCGCCCGCCGCGCCCGCGCCCGGCGTGTCCCGCGCGTCCGTGCCGGTCGCCGCCGCCGCCAGGTCCGCGAGGTGGCTGAGCCGCGCCTCGAACCAGGGGAAGTCGCGCACGCCTTTCTGCGGTCCGTAGACGCGGGTCGCGCCGCGTGGCCCGAGCAGCGGGTTGTCCACGTCGCACGCGACGAGCACCTCGGCGAAGAGGGGCGGGGCCAGGAGCAGTCGGTCGGCCTCGGGCAGCGTCGCCAAGGTCGGGACGAAGGGCGCGCCGCGCCGCTCGAAGCGGTGGCCGAGCGCGAGCGCCATCCCGAGGCCACCGTCGTTGGTCGCCGAGCCGCCGATGCCGAGCAGGATGCGCTCCGCGCCGAGCCGGTGGGCGGCCACCAGCAGCTCGCCGGTGCCGGAGGTGCTGGCGGCGGCCGGGTTGAGCGGAAGGTCGGCGACCAGGGCGAGTCCGCTCGCCGCGCTCATTTCCAGGATCGCCCGACGTTCGGCGGGCACGCGGCCGAACCGCGCCGTCAAGGGGCGGCCGTGGGCGTCGGTGACGGCCGCCTCGGCCCAGACGCCACCCAGCGCCCCGACCATCGCGTCCGTGGTCCCTTCGCCGCCGTCGGCGATGGGGCAGGTGTCGAACTCGGCCCCGGGGAAGATTTCGGCGAGGGCGTCCCGCAGGGCCTGCGCCACCGCGGGGGCGGGGAGGGAGCCCTTGAACTTGTCGCTGGCGAGAAGGATGCGCATCCGGGGTGCGGCTTTATGCACGGAAAAGGTGGGGCGGGGAAGGGCATTTCACGGGAAGGGGCCCTAAGCCCGCTTGATTACCTAGGGGTAATCCCTATGCTCCCCCCATTGCATCTCCTGAGGTGCAACCTAAGGACCTTACCCCTTGTCTACCCTGCATCCCCTTCTCGCCATGATTCCGCGCCGTTACCTTCCGTGCCTCGCCCTGCTGACCGCCGGCCCGCTCCTGTTCGCCGCCGATGAGCCGTCGAAGGAGGGCCTGGAGTTCTTCGAGAAGAACGTGCGCCCGATCTTCGCCGAGCATTGCTACGAGTGCCACTCGATCGAGAAGGGCTCCTCGAAGGGCGGCCTGATCCTCGATTCGCGCGACGGGATGCTCAAGGGCGGCGACCAAGGTCCGGCCG
>JBIISU010000101.1:0-4981 GCA_044340815.1 Opitutales bacterium
CGACTCCAACCACGCCCGGGTCTCGGCGAGCAGCTTCGGCAGGTCGACCCACGCCCCCTTCATCAGCGCCCCACCCTGCTCGTCGGTGAGCTCCGCCTGCAGCTCGCCGCGGCGCTCGGAGATGCGGCGGATGAAGGGCTGGCAAGTCGGGTCGGCCGCGCGCTTGAGGCCGCGCTCCCGCTGCTCGGCGTCCACGAAGAGCCGGTAGACATCGACCGGATGGAAGACGCCGAGCACGCCCAGGACCTCGCCGGCGCGCGCGAAGAGCCTGGGGTAGTCGGGCGTGAGCGTGAAGCGGCGGCCGGTCAGCGGCGTCATCAGGCCCGCGGCGACCTGCGAGGAGGCGGATTTCCATCGGTCGTCGACCACGGCCACCCGGCGCCCCTTCGCCCGCAGGGAACGGGCGAGGAGCGACCCGGCCAAGCCTTGGCCGACGATCAAAAAATCAACCTGCATCTCCGGAGGGAGACGCAGGTTGCGAGAAGGTCAAACGGACCGGGCGGGTTTATCAGAAACCGACGGAATTCTTGGTGCCCTGCTTGGTCACGATCTTCTCGTCCTGCCAGACGGCCAGGCTGCTCTTCACCTCGACCAGCGTGAGCTGGAAGACGAAGGAGGCCTGGCGGGTCCGGCCGGCGTTGGAGCGATCCTCGAGGATCTTGCCCTTCAGGACGAATTCGGCGACGGGCACCGCGGCGCCCGGGGTGGCCTTGCGGGCGGCCACCGCGGCGGGGTCCGAATCCAGGAGGCGGACGCGGCCGGCGTTGACGAGCGGGGCGGTGATCTTGGTCAGCAGGAGGCTGGTGTCGAAGTTGCTGGCGGTGTCGTTCAGGACATTGCCGACCTGCAGGACCGGGGCGGCGCCGGCCTTCTGGAAGGCGGGGGCGTTGACCATCGACTGGAGCATGGTCGAACCGGCGGTGGCGAAGTCCTGGATGTCGACCTTCTCGAGGCTGACGACGAGTTCGCGGCCGTTGGGGTCCTTGTAGGAGGCGGGGGTGCCGCAGCCCACGACGAGGAAGGCGGTGGCGGCGAGGGCGAGGAGCTTGTTCATGGGGGAGAAAATGTCGGGGTCAGCGGGAGAGGAGGCGGAGGCGGCATTCGACGGACTCGGCCTTGAGCGCGGTGGCGTCCACGCGGGTCAGGGCGCCGGGCTCGAGCGGGGTCACGATCCAGTTGGGCTGGGTCTCGGTCACGCGGCCATCGGCGGAGATCCATTCGAAGCTGACGTTGATGGTGCGGCCCATCAGGGAGTCGTTGCGGAGCTCGAACTGCACCTGGGCGAAGCCCGCGGGTGTCTTCGACTTGCGCGCGCCGAGGAGGGCGATCTTCCCGGCGATGCGCGGGTCGTTGATCTGCGTCACGAAGGTGCCGTCCGGCTTGGTCGTGACGTAGTTCACGGCGTCGGCCGGGGTCAGGCCTCGCTCGATGCGGTCGCCGGTCCGGATGAGGCTGGTGCAACCGGCCAACAGGCCAAGCGCGAGGAGGGGGAGGAATTTCTTCATGGGACCAAAGGGGTGCAACGAACGACGACCGGGCTATTTTCCGAGGCGACCTTGAGGCTTACAAGCAGAACCTTCCCCGCGGGAAGCGTCAGGGCGGCCTCCGGATGGCCGGGAACCTCCAAACGGGCGCCGGCGGGAGCTTCGAGGCGAAGCAAAGAGAAGCGTCCGGGGAGACCGGTCCAGTGACGCAGGTCGGCCCGGGTCGAAACGACGGTGTAGGCGGCCGTACCGACCTGGGTGACCAAGGCGAGCAAACCGGCGCCGGCACCGGAATCCTGGCGATTGGCCCGCTGGGCGGCCGCCCGGTTGATCAGGTAGCTGGCGGTCGCCTTGACCGCGGCGGAGGTGAACGCCCGGGTCCGGATGTCGGGCAGGGCCGCCTCGAAATGCTTGGCGACCAGGGCCGAGGGACGCGAGGCGGACTCCACGGCGACCGGACGACCATCCAAGCGCAGGCCAAGCTGGACATCGGAAGGCACCGGCGAAAGGGCCGGCAAGGCGACCGAGACATAGGGGACATGACCACCCGCCACGAACAGCGGGATGTCGATCCGCTCTTCGCGCCACGCCGGACCGAGGCTGGCCTCGACCAGCACATAGACGACCCGCGCCGGGGCGGACCGGCCGGCCTGCGCGGCCTCGCAGTCGGCGAGGTCGCGGGCGAACACGGTCGACGCGCGGTTGAGCGCGGTCGCGGCGAGGAGCTCCTTGCGCGCCTTCTCGAGGTCGGCCCCACCCTGCCCCAGCCGCAGGAAGAACATGCCCTGCAGCCAATGGCTGAAGGCGTCGTCGTAGGTGCCGTCTGCGCCCAGGACGGCGAGGTCGTCGGTGATGCGCGCCAAGTCGGCCCGGGTGCGCTCATCGCGCAAGGCCCGGTCGGCGTCGTACTTTTCCGCGCCCTCGACGGGCTTGGGCGCCCGGTAGATGGCGCCGTTGCCGAAGGCTTCCTGCACGAAGCGCAGCCGGGTCAGCGAAACACGGGCGGCCTCGAATTGGCCAAGCTCGAGTCGATTGAGCGCCTGGTAGGTCGAGGCGTAGATCCGATCGTAAGGCCTGGCCCGGTAGGGGGCGGTGCCATCGTTGACGAGCAGCGAAGCACCGGACTCCGCGACGGAGAAATCGGGGGCCTCCTCCTCCGTGCGCAGCCGACGTTCCACGTCTTCGAAGGCCTGGACGCTCGCCGGCAGCCGGCCGAGCGCCCGCAAGGCGGCGCCTTGCTCCAGCTTCCAGACCAACGCGTCCTTGGCGTCATCTTCGGCCGCCGCGCCGGCCAAACCCGCGACGATCTCGTAGTCGCCCGTCTGGTTCGCGGCCCGGGCCCGCCTGCCCTTCTCGGGGTAGGCGGCGCACCCGACGAGCGAGGCGGCGAGGATGGCGAGGAGCAGTCGCAAACGAGGGAGAAACAGGCTGCAGCGGGGCGGCGCGGGTGTAAAGGGGACTCGGCTAGGCGGCGATGCCCAGGAAGCGGGCGCCGACGTACAGCCAGGTCGTGGTGACCACCGGGCAGGCGAGCATGGTGACGACGGCGTAACGCAGCGAGACCTGCACCTGCCCGCCGAACATCTCGACGATGAGGAAGGTGAACATGCCCGCGGGCATCGCGGCCTGCACGAGCATGACCTTGCGCAGCGAGGGATCGGTGATGACCGCGCCCGCGACGAGCAGCAGGCTGGCGGGCATGATGAGCCAGCGCACGGCCGCGATGCCGAGCGTGAGCCGCGGCTCGGCGAAGAGGCGGAAACCCCGCAAGGCCTCATGGAGGTAGATGCCCGTCAGGATGGTGCCGACGGGGATCGCGCATTCGCCGACGGCATGGCAGCAGCCCTGCACGAACTGCGTGGGGGCGGCCGCGCCAAGGCCGGTGAAGTTCAACGCGAGCGCCAGGAAGAGCGCGACCGGCATCGGCTGGAGGAAGTTGCGCAGGCCCGACAGGCCGGGTTTACCGGACAGGACGGAGATGCCGACGGTCCAGACGGCGGCCTCGACACCGACATTGTGCACCAGAAGCACCCCCACGACGTCGCGATCGAAGAGGGCCGCGGTGATGGGGATGCCCAGGTAGCCGAAGTTGTTCGTGCCGGAGGCGAAGGCGAAGGTGCGGCGGCAGACGTCCCCCGGCAAGGCGAGGGCCTGGGCCACGAGCCGGCCGACGAGGATGCCCGTGACGATCATGCCGAAACCGACCCCGAGGTAGAGCAATGCGGTGGTCCCGCTGTTGATGAGCGGGTTGCCGCAGACGCGGTCGAAGATCATCGCCGGGAAGAAGACCCAGATGACGAGCCGCATCAGCGACTGGCGTGAAGCGGGCACGACCCAACCTTGGCGGGCGAGGAACCACCCCAACCCCAGCAGGAGCGCCAGGCGGGTGATCACGAGCCCCAGGTCGGCGTTGAAGACGTTCATGGACCAGCCGACTATTGGAGCCCAAAGGCGGAGGGCAAGGAGACGATTCGCTTCGGAGTAGTTGACCCGTTGATCTGTTGGCCGGTTGGCCAGAACACCACGCACGAAACAAATGCGCAAGCATGCGAATTGACGATTGCGTGAGCCCGAGGCCCGGGCCCGCTCATCCGCCCTCCCGGCAGGCCGACCTGAGCAACAGAGCTCACCCTCGGGAACTGTCGCAAGGCAACCGGTGCTCCTCTGATCGACCGGCCAACGGATCAACAGGTCAACTTTTGCACCCCCTTGACTTCCCGCCGCTTCCCGGCATGATGGAATCTCGTTCCTTCTCAGTCGGACCCGACAAATGACCGACTAACCATTTTCGGGGGTGTTCCGGATTCGATTCCAACCAAGATATCGCGACGGCATGCAGAGGATGTCAGCTCCCTCTTAAATCCAGTTGGCAGCATATAACTGCTAAAAACACCATCACGTTCGAGAACGACAACGTTCTCGCGCTCGCTGCCTAAGTACAGCGACGAGCCCCAGGGACTGCCTGTATCCCTGGATCAGCTCGGTTAACGCAGGCGATCCCCTCCTCTAGTCGTTATCTCCGGGGTAAGTGAGAAGACGAATAGGTCGCACGGGTGCCCATCCCCAAACGCGATCGAGATCAATGATGAAGCTACGCATGTAGATGTTGCGACGTAAGGGTCGGAAGACGCGGGTTCGACTCCCGCCACCTCCACCATTTGAGAAGTTCCCCGCCCACGACCACCCGGTCGTGGGCTGGCCTCGTTGGATGATTTCGCCATCCGGCCGCCCGGTCGCGTCATATTGCCCGTAAAACACCCTTTCGCCGGCTTGAGGCCGGCCGCGCAGCCGACACCCTCTCGCTATGCGCACCCTGCTCGCACTGCTACTCCTCGCCTTATTGGGCGGGCCGTTACCGGCCAGGGACAAGCCGAACGTCGTGATCTTGCTGGTCGATGACCTTGGCAGCGGCGACGTCAGCTGCCTCTTCCGACAGGTCATCCGCACCCCGAACATCGACCGCATCGCCAAGGAGGGTGTCAAGTTCACCTCCGGCT
>JBIISU010000102.1:0-4963 GCA_044340815.1 Opitutales bacterium
TCGCCCACTGCTTCGTCAGCACGTTCAAATACATCGACAGCGAGGCCGGCGCCGCCGGCTCGCTGCGTCGCATGGCCGCCGCCTTGCGTCCGGGCGGACTGCTGTTGCTTGGGCTGCACCTGACCGATTACAAGAACAGCCCGCCCGACCATGAGCGCTGGATCGGTCGGAAGCCGGGCATCCGCGTGGTCAGCGACACCTGGTCGGCCCCGGCGGACCGCAGGACCCGCACCGAAGCCATGCGTACCCGCATGCGCATCACGGAGAAGGGCCGGACCCGCGTCGAGGAGACCGTCTGGGACTTCCGGACGTACTCCCCGTCCGAGCTGCGCGCCCTCCTCGCCAAGGTGCCGGCCTTGCGGTTGGTCGCCTGCCATGACTTCCATTATGACTTGGCGTCGACCCGGAAGGTCGACCTGGCGTATTCGGACGTCCTGCTGGTCCTGAAGGTCACCTGATTTTGTGCACTAAAATGTAGCACATCTATCCTTCCTTCCAGGGGAGGAGGGGATTACTTGTGACAAGGATGAAGCCGTCGGGTTTCCAGAAAAAGACGATTCCCCATCAGTTCGCCGACCGGCTGGAGGCTGACCTGCGGGCCGGCCTTTTCGTCGGCCTCCTGCCTTCCGTGAGGTTGCTCGCCTCCCGGTATGGCCTCAACGTCGTTTCGTTGCACAGGGGTCTGCGTTTGCTCGTCCAGCGGGGCATCCTCCTCGATCGGGGCCCGCGTCGGCGGCTGGCCGTGGTCCCGTTGACCGTTCCGGTCAAGGCCGCCGCCCATCCCGTCCCTTGTTGCCGGCCCATGGTCGTGGTCGGCGCCGAATTGGGGGAGGTCAGCAGCGCCGTGATGCTGGCCCTCCGGGATGTGGAGCAGGCCTGCGCCGAGCGGGGCGGTCGCTGCGTTTCCGTCGATGTCTCGACCCTGTCTCCCGCCGCCCGTCGCCAGCGCATCCGGACCGCCCTGCTGGAGCATAAGCCCACCCATGTCATCCTGGTGTACTGCGACCAGGAGGTCTATCGGCTCGTCGCGAAGCCTGCCATAAAGGTCGCGGTCATCGCCGGCAACATCGTCGCCCCCAAGGCCGTTTCCTTGTCGGCCGATCAATCCCTGCTCGCGATGGCGGCGTTCGACGACCTGCGCAAGCTGGGGCACCGTAGTTTCCGCCTGATTTCCCTGGGGCGGACGTTGAGCCCGGCTCAACTCCGGCGGCTCGCCGACTTTGCGGCCGTCTCGGGCATCGATGCCACCGCGGTCTCCGGAAAATCCTTGGACTTGCCGACGATGTCCCGGGTGCTCGCCACCGCGCTGGCCGAGGGCGCCACGTCTTTCGCCTTCCCTCGGCCGGAGGACATCGTCCTGGCGACCGCGTACTTCGACAGCGTCGGCCTGAAGATCCCCCGCGACCTCTCCCTGGTGCTGCTCATGGGCGGTCCCTATGATTTCCTGCAGGCCCGCCAAGTCGCCCATTTCAAGTTCCGCAAAGACCAGTACCTTTCCTTGATCCTGAACTGGGTCGAATTTGGGGAGAGCTCGACGGAACGCTACACCCGGGAAATCATCGCGACCTACCGCCGGGGTCGTACGGTCGGCCCCGTCAAGTCCCGCCGTTAGGCGGCGCAGGTCGGACGAAGCGCGGTCGGCAAACGGCGCTTGTGGCCGCGGGAAGCCTCGACATCGTCCTTGCCATGACCCGCCGTTTGCTCGCCCGTCTCCTCCTGACCGGCTTGATCCTGCCCGCCTTGGCTTTGGAGATCGACGTCAACCCGGCGACCCAAGTTGTCACCCTCTTCAAGACCAAGGGTGAGTCGCTGCTCCGCTACACCCTGGATGGGCGGGATCCGGATTTCTCGGCCGGCGTCTACCTCGCTCCCATCGAGTTGCCGCAGGGCGGCACGGTGAAGGCGGCCCCCTTCGAGGGACCTAAGCGGGTCGGCCCCGTGCTGACGAAGGTCGTCCCGAATCCCTCGGCTGATTTATTCAACGGCGCCTTGGTCCCGGTGACCCAGAATCGGGACCACCGGGTCTACGATTGGGTGGAGCGGCACAACGCCATCCTCGAACTGAACAAGCCAGGCGCGAATACCGCGCAGGTCGTGCTGATCGGCGATTCGATCACCCATTTCTGGGGTGGTGAGCCGAAGTCGAGCCGCGCGGCCGGGGCGAACAGCTGGGACAAGTACATCGCACCGCATAAGCCCATCAACCTCGGGTTCGGCTGGGACCGCACCGAGAATGTCCTCTGGCGCCTACGGCATGGCGAGGTCGCGGGGCTCAAGCCCAAGGCCTACGTCGTGCTGATCGGTACCAATAATTTTCAGACGAATTCGGTCGCCGAGACCGTCGATGGCATCGAGGAGGTCTGCCTGGAGATTCGGCGTCGTTCGCCCGGGGCTAAGTTGCTGCTCCTGGGTGTCCTGCCGCGGGGCGAGACCCCGAATGAGCTGCGGAACAAGGCCGCCGACGCGAACGCCCTGCTGAAGACGCGCGTCGCCCAGCTGGCCGACAAGTACATCGACTTGTCCGACCGTTATGTCGGGCCCGGTGGCAGGATCTCCAAGGGCATCATGTCCGATTTCCTGCACCCGACCGACAAGGGTTATGAGATCATGGGGCAGGCGATCGACGAGACCCTCAAGGGCTGGGGACTCTGAAACAAAACACCCTCGGCGGACCGAGGGTGTCGGGGCGATGGCCGGTGGGTGGCGTCAGATCGCCTTCACCACTTGCTTCGCGATGCCCTGGATGACCAGCGAGCTCACCGGGATGAGGTTGGGGTAATTGGGGTTCTCCGACTTCAGGTAGACTTTGCTCCCTTGCTTGATGAGGCGCTTGAGCGTCGTCTCGCCATCGATCAAGGCCGCCACGATGTCGCCATGCTTCGGAGTGCCGGGCTCGACGATCACCGTGTCGCCGTCGTTGATGTCGGCGTCGATCATCGAGTCGCCGCGGACGCGGAGCGCGAAGGACTCCGGCTGACGACGCCGGGCGCCGGGGGGCAGGGGAGCCTGCATGCTGGCGACGACGCCGGAGGACTCGGTGTAGTCGGGGAAGCCGGCGGGGATCGCGCCCAGGAACGGTACCGCATCCATCACGAGCACGTTGTCGCCCGGGCCCTCGTAGGTGATCACCGTCTCGGATAGGTCGGGGACGACCTCGGGGGCGATCTTGTAGGCGCGGGCGGCGCCGGGGATGCGCTGGAGGACGCCCTTGCGCTCCAAGGCCTGCAGATGGCCGAAGACGGCGTTCGTGCTGGCGAAGCGGAACTTCGCCTGGATATCCCGGATGCTCGGCCAGTAGGAGTGCTGGGACACGTGCCCCTTCATGTAATCAAGGATGGCCTGCTGCTTCTTGGTGAGTGCTTCCATGGTGAACGGATGTTCTATGAATCTTTGTTCACTGTCAAGAACGGCCTTTTTTGCCCTAAATCGCGGTTTCAGGCTATTTGGTGGGTTGATTGGGCCACCTGAGCTTGCCACCGGGGCGGTCCCTTAGGCTCCCAGCAGGGTCGCGATGTCGCCGGGGCGCTCCAAGTGGACGGCGTGGCCGGCCCCTTCGACGACGCTCAGACGGGCCCGGGGGATTTTCTCGCCCATGCGGCGGGCGACCTCGGTGAACTTCGGGTCGCCCTCGCCGGTGATCAGGTCGACGGCTCCACGCAGCTCGCCCAAGCGGTCCCAGAGCGAGGGCAGGGAGCCCGTCCCGACCGACTCCAGGCTCAGCGCCAGCGACTCCGGCTCATTGGCGTTGCGTCGGGTGAGCAAGGCGTCGCGGGCGGGCGAGGCGGTCTGGAGGAACGGCCGCAGCATCGGCTGGTGGTGCCAATACTTGTAGAAGGCGGCGAGCCCCTGCGTGCGCAGGAAGGTCGCCAAGGCGGCGTCCGCCAACCGGCGCTCCTCGCGTTCGGCCGCGGTGACCAAGCCCGGGCTTGCGCCGATCAGGACGAGGCGTCGCCAGCGTCCGGGATGCTGGAGCGCCCAATGCAGCGCGATCCGTCCGCCCATCGAATACCCCAGCAGCGTCACCTCATCCTGCGCACCGACCGCTGCATCGACGATCTGCAGATGGGCCGCGAGCGAGTAATCCTCGGGCTTGCGGAGCGCGCGGCGGTCGCCATGGCCGGGCAAGTCCGGTGCGATGAAGTCGGCGCCCGCCGGCAGTCGCGAGCGCAGTTCGTCGAAGTCGGCCCCTTCGCCGGTGAAGCCATGGAGGGCTATGGTTGGCATAGTGTTGAGGAAATCGCGTTCGGCGGTGTCGTCATGCTCGCCGCCGCTTCATTCAAGGCGGATTTCGCTCCATTGGACAGCGGAAACGGAAAAGCGGGAACCGTTTGCGCTGCGGGCGGTTAGTGTACATTAATTACCAACGTATGCCCGGCATCCGCGTCAAACCCTGGAACCGCGTCGACGGTCCGATCTACAGCCTGGCGACGACCGCCGGCGGCAAGGGCAACTTCAACATCTGCAGTTACGTCACGCCGATCGCGATGAAACCCAAGCGCTTCATCGTCGGCGTCTACAAGGATACCAAGACCCTCGCGAACCTGGAGGCCAACCCGATCGGGCTGCTCAATTACCTCGCCCAGGACCAGGCGAACCACATCAAGCTGCTCGGCAAGAAATCCGGGCACAACGTCGACAAGGTCGCCCAGCTCGGCTCGCAGGTCGAGCATGTCGGCGACGGGCTGTACAAGATCAAGGGGGCGATCGCCACCCTGCGCCTCCGTTTCCTCGAGCGCCTGGATTGCGGCGACCACTGGGCGTGGCTGGCGCACGTGGATTCCTACGAGAACCTCCGCGAAGCCCCCGCGCTCACCCTCGAGGAGCTGAAGCGCCAGAAGCTGATCCTGGTCTGAGTCCGGTTCAGCCCCGGCCCGGCTTGCCGCCGACCTTGCGGAGGCTGGCCTTCTCCTCGCGGTGCGGGATCAGGTACGTGCGGCCGCGGATCAGGCGCTCGTAGAGGTCG
>JBIISU010000103.1:0-4962 GCA_044340815.1 Opitutales bacterium
CCCGGCGGCCGGAGGTGTAGCCGCCGCTGGCGCCGCCGAGCGCCTTGCCCAACGTGCCGGTGATGATGTCGACCCGACCTTGGCAGCCGCGATGCTCATGGGTCCCGCGGCCGGTCTTCCCGAGGAAGCCGACGCCATGGGAGTCGTCCATCATGACGACGGCGCCGTGCTTGTCGGCGAGGTCGCAGATCGCGGCGAGCGGCGCGATCGTGCCGTCCATCGAGAAGACCCCGTCGGTCGCGATGAGCTTCACGCGGGCGCCCTTCGCCTCGACCAGCTTCGCCTCGAGGTCGGCCAAGTCGCAGTTGGCGTAGCGGAGGCGCTGGGCCTTGCAGAGGCGGATGCCGTCGATGATCGAGGCATGGTTGAGCGCGTCGGAGAGGACCGCGTCCTCCGGCCCGAGGATCGTCTCGAAGAGGCCGCCGTTGGCGTCCCAACAGGAGGAGTAGAGGATCGTATCCTCGGTGCCGAGGAAGTCGCTGATCGCCGCCTCCAGCTCGCGGTGGATGGTCTGGGTGCCGCAGATGAACCGGACGGAGCCGAGGCCGTAGCCCCAGCGCTCGAGCGCGGCGGCCGCGGCGGCCTTGACCTGCGGGTGGTTCGCCAGGCCGAGGTAGTTGTTCGCGCACAGGTTGAGCGCCTCGCGGCCATCCTTGAGCCGGACGCGCGAACCCTGGGCGGAATCGATGAGCCTTTCCTGCTTGTGGAGCCCGCTCGCGCGGACATCGGCGAGGCGTTGGGCGAGGAGGCCTTGGAGCGGGGCGTACATGGGGTTCAGGGCTGGGTCCAATCGAGGACGACTTTGCCGGATTGTCCAGACAGCATGGCCTCGAAACCGCGCCGGAATTCGCGCGCGGGCAGGCGGTGGGTGATCGCCGGCGTGATGTCCACGTGCGATTGCAGCAACGCGATCATCTTGTACCAGGTCTCGTACATCTCGCGGCCGTAGATGCCCTTGATGTGGAGGCCGCGGAAGATGACCTTGTTCCAGTCGATGGCCGCCTTGCCGGGGATGATGCCCAGGAGCGCGATGCGGCCGCCGCAGGCCATGTTGTCGAGGATCTGGTCCAGGGCGCGGGCGTTGCCGGACATCTCGAGGGCGACGTCGAAGCCCTCGGTCATGCCGAGCTCCTGCTGCACCTGGTGCAGGTCCTCCTTCGAGACGTCGACGGCGCGCGTGGGGCCCAGCTTGCGGGCGAGCTCGAGGCGCCAGGGGTTGACGTCGGTGATGATGACCTTGCGCGCGCCCGCGGCCTTGGCGATCGCGATGGCCATGATGCCGATGGGGCCGGCGCCGGTGATGAGCACGTCCTCGCCCACGAGGTCGAAGGACAGCGCGGTGTGCACCGCGTTGCCCAACGGGTCGAAGATCGCCGCGACCTCGTCCGGGATGTCGTCCGGCACCGGGACGACGTTCTCCATCGGGAGGGAGAGGAATTCGGCGAAGGCACCCGGACGGTGGATGCCGACGCCGAGGGTGCGCGCGCAGAGGTGCCGGCGACCCGCGCGGCAATTGCGGCAGTGGCCGCAGACGATGTGGCCCTCGCCGGAGACGCGCTGCCCGACCTTCAGGTGCGTGACCTCGCGGCCGCAGGCCTCGACGACCCCGACGTATTCATGGCCGACGGTGAGCCCGAGCGGGACGGTCTGCGCCGCCCACTCGTCCCACTTCCAGATGTGGACGTCGGTGCCGCAGATCGCGGCCTGACGGATGCGGATGAGCACATCCCGGTCGCCGATCGTGGGCCGCGGGACTTCCGCCATCCAAAGTCCTTCGGCGGCTTCTTTCTTGATGAGGGCTTTCATGCGGCGCGGTGGAGAAAGCCCGACGTTATCCCTCCGCTCCGAATTTTAAAGCGATGTCTCCCGGTTGAGGCTTATTTTTATTGTACGGAAAGGCTCGTTTAGCGACCTTCGTGAGCGATGTCGCCCACGCAGGACCCATCCCACCCCGAGGACGCCGACCAGGCGGCGCTCACGGCGGCGGCCGCGCCCGCCGCCGAGGAGGTGCAGGCGACGCGCTCGAAGCGGACGTTCTGGCAGAAGTTGGGCGGCGAAGGCCTGACCATCTCGCTGATCATCCACCTGGTCCTGATCCTCATCGCCGCCATCTGGGTCATCTCGACCGTCACCGACTCGGTGAAGAAGGACCCCGACTCCTTCTCCACCGGCCAGGGCGGCGGCGCCGCCGGCGACAAGGCCAAGCAGTTCAAGACCCGCGCCCAGCCCAAGAACCCCAAGGGGATGGCCAAGAACGCGGCCCGCATCACCTCCAAGAGCTCCACCGCCACCATCGCCCTCCCCGACCTCCCCACCTCGTCCGTCGCCTCCCTCAATACCGGCATGATGGGCGGCGGTTCCTCCAAGGGCTTCGGCGGCGGCTCCGGCGGCGGCATCGGCTCCGGCCTGGGCGTCGGCCGCGGCAACGGGAAGAATTTCGTCGGCGCCTTCGGCGCATCCTTCAAGCGGCCGAACGCGCTGGAGGGGACGCTCTACGACCTGAAGTTCAGCCCGAGCGGCAAGGCGCTCGGCGGCGACGCGCCCGCCCGCATCGCGCAGATCCAAAAGGCGTTCGAGACGATGGACCGCGGCTGGACGGGCGCCAAGGCGATGCTGGACGCGCGCTACCGCCAGGCGGAGCTCAAGCTCTACGCCTCCAACATCTTCATCCCGCCCCGCAACGCGGCGGAGGCCACCAAGGCCTTCGAATGCGAGAAGGAGATCCAGGCCCCGGGTTGGCTGGCCTATTACGAAGGCAACTTCAGCCCGCCGGTCACCGGCAAGTACCGTTTCGTCGGGCTGGGCGACGACATCATGGTCGTGGCCGTCGGCGGCAAGACGGTCCTCTCGACCTTCTGGCCCAACTCCAAACTGAACGTGACCCGCTTCGAACCGGATTGGTTGCCGAAGGACGCCAAGAAGACGGACGGCGCCGGGCTGCGTTTCCCGCCCCATGGCGGTGGGCGCTACGCCGGGGAATGGCTGGAACTCCGCAAGGGCCAGGCCTACCGGATCCAGATCACCTTCGGTGAATCCTACGGTGGCCTCTTCTCGGCGGCGCTCCTGATCGAGCAGCAGGGCGTGACCTACCCGACGGCGGGCCGCGACACCCAGCTCCCCATCTTCATGCTCGAACCGCTCACGCCGGAGGAAATCCAGCTGAAGCGCAGCAACCACATCGACCACCAGACCGAAGGTCCGGTCTTCGGCGCCACGGCCAACGGGGCTTCCGGCCGGCCGGGGGTTCGTTAAGTTGGGATTGGCTTTCTTGGAGGAGAGCCCAGCCTTGGGGGATGCCTTCAACAGACCCCCAGGCACCCTCCCCTGACGACGCTTCCGCTGCGCCGACCGGCGCCGAAACGCCCGCCGAAGGCGCGGCCGCGCCCGCCGCCGAGGAGGTGCAGGCGACGCGCTCGAAGCGCACGTTTTGGCAGAAGCTGGGCGGCGAGGGCCTGACCATCTCGCTCATCATCCACCTAGTCTTGATCCTCATCGCCGCCATCTGGGTGATCTCGACCGTCACCGACTCCGTCAAGAAGGACCCCGACTCCTTCTCCACCGGCCAGGGCGGCGGCGCCGCCGGCGACAAGGCCAAGCAGTTCAAGACCCGCGCCCAGCCCAAGAACCCCAAGTCGATGGCCAAGAACGCGGCCCGCATCACCTCCAAGAGCTCCACCGCCACCATCTCCCTGCCCGACCTCCCCACTTCCTCCGTCGCCTCCCTCAACACCGGCATGATGGGCGGCGGTTCCTCCAAGGGCTTCGGCGGCGGCTCCGGCGGCGGCATCGGCTCCGGCCTGGGCGTCGGCCGCGGCAACGGCCGCAACTTCGTGTCGGTCTTCGGCAGCAAGACCGCCATCAGCGGCCTTCCGGGCACGTTCTACGACTTCAAGCAGAACAAGGCGGGCAAACCCACGCCGATGATGGGCGGCGCCCCCGAGAAATTCGGCGACCCTTCGAACAGCGCGGCCATCGGCCTCTACAGCCGGGAGGTCAACGAGTTCCTCGACAAGGGTTTCTCCGTCTCGAGCCTCAGCAATGTCTTCCGCGCGCCGGACACCCTGCTGGCCTCGCAGATCTTCATCCCGCCCTGCCCCGCCACGGAGGCGCCCAAGGCCTACGGCGTGGACAAGGAGTGCAAGCCGTCCCGCTGGATCGCCCACTACCGCGGGGCGGTCAAGGCGCCGCAGACGGGCAAGTTCCGCTTCGTCGGCTCGGGCGACGACTTCATGGCGGTGCGCTGGAACAAGAAGATCGCCCTCGACTCGGGCTACCAGCAGTTCCTGACCGGCGGGGATAATGTCTACAAGGATTTCGGCGGCAAGAAGTGCGACGAGATCCACCCCTCCCGCCTCGGCAAGCCGATGCGCGCCGGCCCCTGGATCAGCATCACCAAGGACGCCGAAGTCCCGCTGGAAGTCGTCATCGGCGAAACGCCCGGCGGCACCTTCTACGCGATCCTGTGCATCGAGGTCATGGCCCCCACCGGCAAGGGCGAGGGCAACCTCAAGCTCTTCCGCCTGACGAGCGACGAACTCCCGGACGCCATCAAGAACGGCCACCCGAGCGTCCCGAACGTCGACATGGTCGCCGAAGGCTGGATTTTCAAGGCGGTCAAGTCGACCGTGGCCCGCTGACGTCCTGTTTGGGGTTGTCCCTAGGGTGGGGGCCGAGGTAAGCTTTCCGACCCTAAGGTATGCCTGACGAGACCCCCAGCCCCACCCCCGAACAGGACCCGTCGGCCGCTGCGCCGGAAGCCTTCCCGACCGAACCGGCCGCCGAGGAGGTGCAGGCGACGCGCTCGAAGCGCACGTTCTGGCAGAAGCTGGGTGGCGAGGGCCTGACGATCTCGCTGATCATCCACCTAGTCTTGATCCTCATCGCCGCCATCTGGGTGATCTCGACCGTCACCGACTCCGTCAAGAAGGACCCCGACTCCTTCTCCACCGGCCAGGGCGGCGG
>JBIISU010000104.1:0-4888 GCA_044340815.1 Opitutales bacterium
GACCTGGACGACTTCGTCGATCAGGGAGATGTCGCAGTTCTTCGGGACGAAGCCGGCGCCGATGCCCTGGATCTTATGCGGGGCGGGCTGCACGGGCTGCTTGGTCATCGTCTGGGTGATGACGGGCGAGGCGGAGGGCTCGACGGCGAAGGCCTTGAAGTGGGCGTTGCGGCTCTTGATGACGGAGGCGACGCCGGTGATGGTGCCGCCCGTGCCGACGCCGGCGACGATCGCGTCGACCTTGCCGTCGGTGTCCTTCCAGATCTCCTCGGCGGTGGTGCGGCGATGCACCTCGGGGTTGGCCGGGTTGTCGAACTGCATCGGCATGAAGGCGTTCGCACCCTGCTCGTCGCGGATCTGCGTGGCGCGCTCGATGGCGCCGCGCATGCCCTTCGCGCCGGGGGTCAGGACGATCTCGGCGCCGAGGAGGCGGAGCAGCACGCGGCGCTCGATCGACATGGTCTCGGGCATCGTGAGGATGCAGCGGTAGCCGCGGGCGGCGGCGACGAAGGCGAGGGCGATGCCGGTGTTGCCCGAGGTCGGCTCGACGATGATGCCGCCCGGCTTGAGGCGACCGTCGCGCTCGGCGGCGTCGACCATGGCGCGGCCGATGCGGTCCTTGACGCTCGAAAGCGGGTTGAAGAACTCCAGCTTCACGAGGACCTCGGCCTGGAGGCCTTCGGTGACCTTGTTGAGGCGCACGAGCGGGGTGTGGCCGATGGTGTCGAGGACGCTGTTATAGATAGCCATGGGGGTTAATGATGAGTAGTTGAGTAATGATTAATAGATTAGGGCTGATTTCTTGCAAGAAAAAACCCGGGGGCACCGGGTTCGGAGGGGTTAGCGGCGGCGCGGGGGCGGCGTCGAAGGCCGCGGGGCGGCGTCTCGCAGCCGGAAGACGATCAGGGCTTGGCTCAGGTCCGAGGGGTTCATCTCGACCTTCACGCGGTCGCCGGGATTGATGCGGATGAAGTTCTTGCGGAGACGGCCGGAGATCCGGCCCAGCACCACGTGCTTGTTGGGGAGCTCGATCCGGAACATGGTGCCAGGGAGCACTTGCAGGATTTTGCCTTCGAGTTCGATAACGGGTTCTTCAGCCATGCCTTGTAGGCCTTGAGTCCTGCCCGAAGCCACGGGGGAGTCAATCCCCGTATCCCGCCCTCCCCGCTTGCCTAAAAGGCGGGCTTGGACTGTCCTGCTGGCCACCGATGGAAGGCGACGCTCCTACCCCCCGCCCCGGGCTCACCTGCCCCTTCGACAAGCTGCGCCCGTCGCAACTCGTCCGGGACGACGCCTTCTACATGGCGCTGGCCTTCAACCTGGCGGTCGACGCCTGGCGCATCGACGAGGTGCCGATCGGCGCCATCATCGAGCGGGGCGGCGAAATCATCGCGGCGGCCCACAACGAGGTGGAGCGGGCGGGCGACCCGACGGCCCATGCCGAGATGCTCGCGATCACGCAGGCGGCCCGGAAGATCGGCGACTGGCGCCTCAACGACTGCACCCTGTACGTGACGAAGGAGCCGTGCCCGATGTGCGCGGGCGCGACCATCATGAGCCGGCTCGGCCGCGTGGTCTACGGCTGGGGCGACCCCAAGATGGGCTGCCTGGGCGGGGCGACCGCGCTCCACTCGCTCCCGAAGCTCAACCACCGCGTGAACGCGGTCGGCGGCGTGCTGGAGGCCCCCTGCAAGGAGATCCTCCAAGCGTACTTCAACCTCAAGCGGGGCCGGGATTCCTCCGCCCCGGCTTGACCCCGGCCGGGTTTCGCCATCGTTCAAGCCATGGACCGACGAGACTTCCTCAAGCAGACCTCGCTCGCGGCCGCCGCCGTCGCCGTCAGCCCCCTCGTCGCCGCCCAACCCTCTTCCACCCAAACCATGAGCTACACCCTCGCCCCCCTGCCCTACGCCCATAACGCCCTCGAGCCGCACATCGACCAGGCGACCATGGAGATCCACCACGGCAAGCACCACAACGCCTACGTGACGAACCTGAATGCCGCGCTCGCCAAGGAGCCCGGCTTCGCCGCCGGCACCGACGTCGACGCGCTGATCGCCGACCTCTCCAAGGTCCCCGAGTCGATCCGCACCGCGGTCCGCAACAACGCCGGCGGCCACGCCAACCACACCTTCTTCTGGAACAGCCTCTCGCCCAACGGCGGCGGCGAACCGGTCGGCGCCCTCGGCGAAGCCATCGCCAAGGCCTTCGGCGGCCTCGAAGGCGAGAACGGCCTGAAGGCCAAGTTCAAGGTGGCTGCGACCACCCGCTTCGGTTCCGGCTGGGCCTGGCTCGTCGTCAAGGCCGACAAGTCCCTCGCCGTGACCTCGACCCCGAACCAGGACAGCCCGCTCATGAAGGGCGTCGCCGACGTGAACGGCGCGCCGATCCTCGGCCTCGACGTCTGGGAGCACGCCTACTACCTGAAGTACCAGAACCGCCGACCGGACTACGTCGACGCCTTCTGGAAGGTCGTGGACTGGAAGAAGGCCAACGAGCTCTACCTCAAGGCCATCGCCTAAGTCGCGCTCCAGCGACGCTCAGGCCGCCCAACCGGGCGGCCTTTTTGTTGGCACCGTTGGCCCGCGGCGCTGTCCAAAGGGCAACCCCATGCCCCTCCGCCCCTGCTTACTCCTGTTGGTCGCCGCCCTCGCCGTCGCCGCCGAAACGCCCCCGCCGATCAAGCTCTTCGACGCCGCCGAGCTCGGCCCGCGCGTCGCGCCCTCCGAGGCGACGCTCAAACGCATCGGACCGAAGGGCAGCGTCGCCGGACGGGAGACGCACATCGCCGAGCCGACGATCGCGGTCTACCCCGCGGAGAAGCCCAACGGCGCCGCGGTCATCGTCTGCCCCGGCGGCGGCTACTGGTTCCTCTCGACGCACAACGAAGGCACCGGCGTGTGCGCGTGGCTGAACCAGCTCGGCGTCACCGCCGTGCTCCTGCGCTACCGCACCCCGACATCGGACGAAGCCATCCCCTACCAATACCCCGTGCAGGACCTGCAGCGCGCGCTGGGCATCGTCCGCCACCGCGCCGGCGAATGGAAGGTCGACCCGAGGCGCGTCGGAGTCATCGGCTTCTCCGCCGGCGCGAACCTCGTCGGCCACGCCTCCTGGGACCGAACCTCGCGCACCTACCCGCAGAAGCCCGGCGTCGATGACGCGCGCGGTCCGGACTTCACGCTCTTCGTCTACGGCGGCGGTTTCCTCGACAAGGAAGACAAGACCAAGTTCCGGGAGGGTTTCGCCGTCCCCAAGGACGCGCCGCCCTGCTTCTTCGTCGTCGCCCACAACGATGGAAACAACCCGCTCGAAGCCGGGGAACTCTACCTGGCCTACAAGCGCCTCGATCGGCCGGCCGAACTCCACGTCTACGCGAAAGGCGGCCACGGGTTCGGCACCCGCGCGACGAACCACCCCGTCGACGGTTGGACGCGGACGGCGGGGGAATGGATGCGCTCCCAGGGCTTCCTCGAGGCGACCCCGAAATAGACCTGGCCGGAATTCGGTTGAGCGCGGCCACGCCCGGGATAGAACCGCCCCATCCCCATGGCCTTCCTGCCCACGCTCCTCCTCGCCGCCGCGGTCGCCGCGGCCGAGCCGACCCTCCTGGTCCAGCCTTACGTGCAACCGGGACCGCAGGGCACGCTCGGCGCCACCGACGAGGTCAAGGTCATCTGGATGACCGAGCCGACCAACGCCGCGTTCACCCTCGAGTACGCCCCCAAGGGCCTCAAGCCGATCGCCGCCAAGGTCACGCGCACGGAATTCGAGTTCGCCCCGCCGCCCTCCAAGGCCGTCACGCCCGCCGAAAAGGCGCAGCGTTACGTCCGCTACGTGGCCTCGCTGCCGGGCCTCCCGGCGAACGGCGAGTACGGCTACACCCTGCGCGCCGACGGCAAGGTCCTCGCCGAGCGCGCCGCCCGCGCCCGCAAGTCCCCCGACCAGCCGACCCGGCTCGTCATGGTCGGCGACCTCGCCGACGGCAAGGCGGGCCAGAACGCGATCGCCTACCGCATCGCGCAGGAGAAGCCCGACTTCCTCGTCGCGCTGGGCGACATCGTCTACCCGAGCGGGCGGAGCTTCCATTACTTCAAATATTTCTGGCCGACCTACGTGAACGCAGCCGAGGCTTCCGAGAAGGCGGGCGCCCCGCTGATGGGGACGACACCCTTCTACGCGGTGCTGGGCAACCATGACGCCTACGTCGGCAAGCTGAGCCCCACCCTGCCCGACGCCTACGCGGCCTACTATTTCTTCACGGCTCCGCGCAACGGCCCGGGCGAGGGCGTCTGGAGCACCGTCATCCCGAAGACCGACGAAGGTGCGAAATTCCGCCGGCTCGCCGGGGAGACCTACCCGTCGCTCGACTTCTACTCGTTCGACTACGGCCCAGCACACGTGGTCGTGCTGAGCAACGCCGGCACCGGCAAGGGCGACGACCCCAAGGTGGCCGCCTGGGTCGAACAGGACCTCAAGGCGAGCAAGCAGCCGTGGAAACTGGTCTGCCTGCACGCGCCACCCTTCCAGGTGACCACCAGCCACTACGGCGACCAGCGCTCCCGCAAGCTCGCCCCGATCTTCGAGGCGAACGGCGTCGATGTGGTCTTCGCCGGCCACGTGCACAACTACCAGCGGAGCAAGCCGCTGCGGTTCGCGCCCAACGTCGCGGTCGTGACCCCCAAGCCCGAGGACCCGAAGGAGGCCGGAAAGACCGAACCGTCCGGAGCGCCGAAGATCCCCCCGTCCTACGTGAACGGGACCTTCGCGATCGACGAGGCCTACGATGCGGCCGGCCAGACCCGGCCCAAGGGCGTGATCTACATCGTGACCGGCGGCGGCGGCGCCAAGCTCTACACCGGCACGGTGGAGAAGAACCTGGCCAAGC
>JBIISU010000105.1:0-4836 GCA_044340815.1 Opitutales bacterium
CAGGCGTAGAAGGCCTTGGGGGTCGAACCGCCGCTGAGGCCCACCGATACGGGGCGGGCGGCCACCTGCGCGTTGAGGCGGCGGGCGAGTTCGGCGAAGGCGGCGTCCCGGGGCAGGACATGGACGTCGCCGGCGAGCGTGGGAATGATGCGGGCCATGGGGGCGAGGATAGAGGGCGTGAGGACACGAGGACAAGCGGACAAGCGGGCGGACAAACAAGAAGGGCGTCCTGGCGGACGCCCTCGTCGGACCGGCCCGCGGGTCGGGCTTACTGGCAGGCCTCGCAGGTGCCGCCGTTGCGCATCGCCTCGATCGAGCAGGCGTTCTTCTCCTCGGCGGTGTATTCCTTCTTCGCGGCCTTCGGGGCCTTCTCCACCGTGGCCTTCTCGATGTTGGAGGCGCCGAGGGTGCGGAGGTAGTAGGTCGTCTTGAGGCCGGTGCGCCAGGCGTACTGGTACATGTGCGAGAGCATCTTCAGGTCCGGGGTCGGCAGGAAGAGGTTCAGCGACTGCGCCTGGTCGATCCACTTCTGGCGGCGGGCGGCGGCGTCGATGAGCCACTTGTTCTCGATGGTGAAGGCCGTGAGGTACTTGTCCTTGATGGCCTGCGGGATCTCGGGGATGTCCTTGAGCTCGCCGTCGAAGTACTTGATCTGCTGCATCATGTCCTGGTTCCAGAGGCCCAGCTTCTTGAGGTCGCGCACCAGGTAGCCGTTGAGCTCGGTGAACTCGCCGGAGAGGTTGCTCTTCACGAAGAGGTTCTTGTAGGTCGGCTCGATGCAGGGCGAGCTGCCGACGATGTTGGAGATCGTGGCGGTCGGGGCGATCGCGAGGACGTTGGAGTTGCGCATGCCCTGCTGGGCGATCTTGGCGCGCACCGGGGCCCAGTCCATGCGGCCGCCGCGCTTGACCTCGATGGACTCGCCGCGCTCGCGCTCGAGCAGGTCGATGGTGTCCTGCGGCAGGAGGCCGCGGTCCCACTTGGAGCCCTTGTAGGAGCTGTAGGTGCCGCGTTCGGCGGCGAGGTCGGCGGAGGTGTCGTAGGCGTAGTAGGCCACGGCCTCCATGATCTCGTCGTTGAACTCGACGGCGGCCTCGCTGGCGAAGGAGATGTCGCGGCGGTAGAGGCAGTCCTGCAGGCCCATCACGCCCATGCCGACCGGGCGGTGGCGGAGGTTGGAGACCTCGGCGGCCTTGGTCGGGTAGAAGTTGATGTCGATGACGTTGTCGAGGGCGCGGACGGCGACCGTGACGGTCTCGCGCAGCAGCGCGTGGTCGATGCTGCCGTCGGGCTTGAGGTGGGAGTCGAGGACGACGGAGCCCAGGTTGCAGACGGCGGTCTCCTCGGCGCTCGTGTTGAGCGTGATCTCGGTGCAGAGGTTGGAGGAGTGGATGACGCCCACGTGGTCCTGCGGGGAGCGCACGTTGCACGGATCCTTGAAGGTGATCCAGGGGTGGCCGGTCTCGAAGATCATGCCGAGCATCTTCTTCCAGAGCTCGATCGCCGGCATCTCCTTGCCGAAGATCTTGCCCTGCTTGGCGAGGGCCTCGTAGGCCACGTAGCGCTGCTCGAAGTCGGCGCCGAAGGTCTCGTGCAGGTCGGGGACCTCGTTGGAGAGGAAGAGCGTCCAGGGCTGGCGGTTCTTGAGGCGCTTCATGAACAGGTCGGGGATCCAGTTCGCCGTGTTCATGTCGTGCGTGCGGCGGCGGTCGTCGCCCGTGTTCTTGCGCAGCTCGAGGAAGTCCTCGATGTCGTTGTGCCAGGTCTCGAGGTAGGCGCAGCCGGAGCCGCGGCGCTTGCCGCCCTGGTTGACGGCGACGAGCTGGTCGTTGTGGAGCTTGAGGAAGGGGATGATGCCCTGGGACTCGCCGTTGGTGCCCTTGATGTAGGAGCCCGTGCCGCGGACGGAGGTCCAGGAGCCGCCGAGGCCGCCGGCCCACTTGGAGAGGAAGGCGTTCTCCGCGATGCCGCGGATCATGATCGACTCGATGGTGTCGTTGACCTGGTAGAGGTAGCAGGACGAGAGCTGGCTGTGGAGCGTGCCGGCGTTGAAGAGCGTCGGGGTCGAGCTGCAGAAGCGGCGGGACTTGTAGAGCGCGTGCAGGCGGATGACCCAGTCCTCGCGGTTCTTCTCCTCGCGGAGGAAGAGGCCCATCGCGACGCGCATCCAGAAGAACTGGGGCGTCTCGAGGCGGCGGGCCGGCTTGACCGTCTTGTCGATGATCAGGTAGCGGTCGTACATCGTCTGCACGCCGAGCAGCTCGAAGTCGAGGTCGGCCATCGGATCGAGGGCGGCGGCGAGCTTGGCGAGGTCGTACTTGCGCAGGTCGGGCGAGAGGCGGCCGATGGCGATGCCGCGCTCGACGTAGGCGGCGAACTTGGCGCGGTGGAACTCCTTGAGCTGGGCGACGCCGTCGCGGACGATGCTCCAGCCGAGGACCTCCTCGTAGATGTAGGAGAGGCAGATGCGGGCGGCGAACTTGGCGAAGTCGGCGTCGACCTCGACGAGGCTCTTGGCGTTCAGCTCGATGGTCTTGCGGAGGTCGGCCTCGCTGATCTCGTTGAAGAGGCCGCGGCGCAGCTCGGCCTCGATCTCGTCGGGCGTGCGGACGAGCTCGAGCCCGGCGGCGGCGAAGGCGATGCGCTTGCGCAGCTCCTCGCCGTTCCAGAGGTAGGTGGAACCGTCGCCGGCCTTGACGAGGATCATCGACTCCTGGCGGTCGTCGACCACGGGCGGCTGGGCGGCCTGCTCCTCACGGACGCGGGCGCGGTAGGCGCGGTAGAGGATGTAGTTCTGGGCCACCTTGAAGTGGTTCTGGCGCATCAGCTCCTCCTGGACGAGGTCCTGGACCTCCTCGATGCCGATGATGGCCTGGCCGAGGTCGGCCACGCGGCGGGTGACGCCGGCGGCGACGCGCTCGGCGGGCGCGGCGTCGAGGTCGAGGGAGAGGAAGGCCATGCGCACGGCGACGGCGATCTTCTCGGGGATCCACGGGACGACATGGCCGTTGCGGCGCATGAGGCGGGTGGTGACGGTCGGGGTCTCGCCGGCGGCCGGGGAGGCGGGACCGCGGGAGAAGAGCAGGCTCTTGGCCACGTCGTGGCGGTTGTAGCGCACGAGGGCGTCCTCGATGGCCTGGAGCATCACGCCTTCGGCGACCTGGACGCCGGAGAGGCGGTGCACGACGTCGCTGGCGACGGCGGCGACGAACTGGCGGTTGGACTCGGTGAAGATCTCCTGCTCCTGGCGGGCGACGAGGAGGTCGGTGAGGGCGGCGCCGACGATGTCGGCGACCTGGGCGGGGTCGAGGCCGGCGGGGGTCGCGCCGCCGGCGGTCACCGCGGGCAGGGACTCACGCCAGTTGAAGCGCGGCTTGGCGGCGGCGGGGGCGCGGACGGCGTTCTTGAGGGCGATGTCTTCGCGGAAGAAAGGGAGTTCGGGTTTCATGCGGTTGAAAAGGTGGGGAGCGGGAAAGAAGGAGGGAGTCGCGCCGGCGGAGGCCGGCGCTGGGTGGTGGTTGGGAGGATGCTAGGGGTAAGGGTAAACAGGAAACGTGCCAGACCCGGGCGCGGAGGGGGTGACGCCCGGATCCGACCGGCGGGGATCAAAGTTCGTCGTCGTTGACGGTGCCGAGGGCGCCTTGCTTCTGGTATTCGGTCACGCGGCCTTCGAAGAAGTTCTGCTCCTTCTTGAGGTCCATCATCTCGGACAGCCAGGGGAAGGGGTTGACGGTCTCGGCGACGAGCGGCTCGAGGCCGCAGTTGCGGAGGCGGCGGTCGGCGATGAAGTCGATGTACAGCTCGAACTCCTTGGAGGAGAGGCCGAGGCCGTTGAGCGGCAGGCAGTCGCGGATGAAGTCCTTCTCGAGGGCCACGGCGCTGGCCATGAGCTGGCGGAGCTCCTCCTTGAAGGCGGGCGTCCACACGTCGGGATTCTCCTTCACGAGCTCGGCGAGCAGGTTGCGGAAGAGGTCGATGTGGTTGGACTCGTCGCGGAGCGTGTAGCGGAACATCTGGCCGATGCCGGGGAACTTGTTCTGGCGGGCGAGCGAGAGGACCATGCCGAAGAGGCCGTAGAACTGGGTACCTTCCATGCACTGGCCGAAGAGGAAGATGTTGTGGGCGAGCGCCTGCTTGTCCTCGAGCTTGGTGAGGTCGAGCTTGCGGCGCAGCGCGCGGGAGTTGTTGACGACGAAGGCGGCCTTCTTGGCGATCGTCGGGATATCCTCGAACATCGCCTCGCACTCGTGCGGGTTGATGCCGAGGGAGGAGATCATGTAGACCAGGGAGTCGGCGTGGATGTTCTCCTCATGGGCGTGGCGGCCGAGCACGAGCTTGAGCTCCGGCGCGGTGACGACCTCGCGGACGACGTGGATGATGTTGTCGCCGACGATGCCTTCGGCGGCGGAGAAGTAACCGATGGCCATCTTGACGATCCAGCGGTCGATCTCGCTGATCTGGCCGGTCTGGTCGCGCCACTGTTCGCAGTCCTTCTGCATCGGGATGTCCTCGGGCTCCCAATGGTTGTTCTTCATCGTCTTGTAGAGGTCGTAGGCCCACTGGTACTTCAGCGGCAGGATGTTGAAGAACATCGTCTCGCGACCGTTGATGACGCGCTTGTTGGCGAAGGCCTCCTCGGCCTTCGTCTTGTCGAGGTTGAAGGTCTTCGGACCGACTTTGATGGTGATGGTTTCCATGGGCTGGAGAGTAGGGGGAAAAGGGTGGATGTGGCGCCGGGGGCGGCAGCCGTTCAAGTGGTATGGCTGGGTGATAATACTAGATGTAGTGGCTGCAAATGAAAATCTCCGCTACATCTAGTGTTGATGTGCAAACCTT
>JBIISU010000106.1:0-4811 GCA_044340815.1 Opitutales bacterium
GCCTGCGCGTCTGCGTGCAAGGGCCGATCGCGGTGGTCTACCCGGAAGGCGTGTGGTATCGCGACTGCACGCCGGCGAACCTCGAGCGCATCATCCAGGAGCATCTGCTCGGCGGCCGGGTGGTGACGGAGCTTCGATTCGCCGGACCCGCGACGCTTTGACTTCCCGCTCGGCGTCGCCGCGCTTCCGTCAATCGGCCACGATCGGCAAGGTCACGCCACCATCCGCCGACCAGACGGAGATGGGCTATGCCAAACATAGTACGGTGGCGGCATGCGAAAAAGGCCTGACCCGCGTCGCCGTGGGCCGAAACGACTTGAAGGCAGTGGTCTGAGCTTAACATCGATGTCGCTATGAAAGACACCCTCCTCCTGACCTTCGTCGCGCTGCTCGCCACGACCGGCTGCGCCTCGCAACCGACCGTCCAGACCCGCGGCAGCCTGCGCGAGGTCGCCAAGCAAGGCTCGACCTATCACCTGGACGCCAGCCGCTCCGGCCTCGGCGAGAACGACGTCCGTGAACTCCGGGAACGCCTGCGTCAGGCCGGCCTGACCCCGGCCGCGGCGGACACCGCCCAGTTGGTCGTGACGCTGTCGAGCGAAGTCCAGGCGGCGACGGAACGCCGGCACACCGGCGGCAAGAACGGCGTCGCCTATGACCAGCGGATCGACGAACGCCGCCTGACGCTCTCCGTGGCCGCGAACCGCGCCGGCGCCGGACGGCCCCTGACGGAACGCCGGCATACCGGCGGCAAGAACGGCGTCGCCTATGACCACCCGGTCGATGGTCGCGCGCCGATCCTGGAAGTCAGCTCGGCCGACGTGGGCGCGAGCTCGGCGGATAAGCTGCTCAAGTCCGCCCTCGCGGCCTTGGGCAACTGAGCCGGGACAGGCAAGCCCGACAGGCGGAGCCGGCCAAGGCCGGACTCCGCCTTTGCTTTGCCCCAGGGCGACCCGAAGGCCCTCAAGCCTCCCGGCCGCAGCGCGGACGACCTTCGGCCGCGGGCTTGTACCATTCCGCCTGGACCTCCTCGATGCGGACCTTGCCGCCGGTCTTCTCGTGGTTGAGCCGCCAGCTGTGCAGCGACTCGAAGGCGGCGTGGTCGATGTAATCGACGTCGAGATCGACGTCGACGGCGGCGCCGGCGGGCAGGCCGGAGAGCGCGTGGTTGAGCTGCGGGACGCAGGCGAAGGTGAGCGTGCCGCGGATGGCGACCTTCCAGACGTCGCCCTCCTGGCGCTTCGCGACCTTGACGCTCGAGAGCCGGCGGATCGCGTAGAAGACGGAAACGGCCACGCCGAGGCCCACGCCGACGAGGAGGTTGAGGCAGGTCACGCCGACGACGGTCGCCCAGTAGATGCGGACCTCATGGTGGACGGTGAGCTCGCGGATATGGTGCAGGTTGACGAGGTTGATGCCGACGTGGACGAGCAGGCCGGCCAGCACCGCGAGGGGGATGCTCTCGATCAGGGCGCCCAGGAAAAGCACGCAGAGCAGGATCCAGACGCCGTGGAAGACGGCCGACCAGCGGGAAACCCCGCCGGCGGCGATGTTGGCCGAGGAGCGCACGATGACTCCGGTGATGGGCAGGCCGCCGAGCAGGCCGGAGACGAGGTTGCCGGCGCCTTGGGCGGAGAGCTCCTTATCGAGGTCCGAGCGGGGACCGCTGTGGAGCTTGTCCGTGGCGACGGCGCAGAGCAGCGACTCGATGCTGGCGATAATGGCCAGGGTGAGGACCGCGACGAGGAAGGCGCCCCACTCGGTCGGCAGCTTGAGCTGGGTGAAGGCGAGCGTCTCCGGCAGGTCGACGCGCTTGACGTCCATCTTCGCCACGAGCGAGACGGCGGTGCCGAGGACGACGGCCACCAGCGGGCCGGGAATGGCGCGCACGGCGGGCCAGGGAAGCTTCTTCCAGACGACGAGCACCGCGATGGTCAGCCCGCCGAGGATGGTGGCGTCCAAGTTCAGGGCACCCAAACGGGCCGGCAACGCGATCAGGTTGGCCAAGGGTGAACTGGCGGGCGAACCGCCGAGGAGCACGTGCGCTTGGGCGAGCGCGATGGAAATGCCGATGCCCGCCAGCATGCCATGGACGACCGAGGGCGCGATCACGAGGGTCCCGCGGGCCACCTTGAGGAACCCCAGCAGGAGCTGGACGGCGCCGGCGCAGGCGGTGGCCAGGCAGACGACCTCCCAGCCGAGCTGCTGCACGAGCCCGAAGACGACGACCGTCAAGCCGGCCGCGGGGCCGGAAACCTGCAGCGGCGAGCCGGCGAGAAGACCCGTGACGATGCCGCCGGCGACCGCGCCAATCAGACCGGCGATGACCGGGGCGCCGGAGGCGAGGGCGATCCCCAGCGACAGCGGTAAGGCGACCAGGAAGACGACAAGGGAGGCAGGCAGGTCGCGACGGAGGTCCATAGGGCAAATACTATCGATAGCGTTTACTAAACACTGTCAACGGGATTGCCCCCGCGGCGGAGACGGTAACGCACCCGTCACCGAACGGATTCACCCAAGCACGCCCAAGCGACGAGGTTCAGCGCAAGGCCGCGAGACGGCGGCGCGCCTCCGCGATCAGCTCGTCGTAGATGGCGGAGGCCCGGTCATGCATGACCGCACGCTCCTCCTGGCTAGCCGCCTCCCAGCGCCGACCGAGTTCATCCATTTCCCGCGCGAGCCCGTCCCAAGGCGGCTCCTCCGTCATTTTGTCCAACGCCTGCGCCGCCCGCTGGGAGAGCCCAAAAAACCCTCTCTCATCGGCGAGGCCGAGTTCCCGTGCGAGGACCTTGAGCTCATCGAACCTGGAATCCACCAGGTCGTCCAGGGCGGTCGGTCCCAGTTCGGGTGCATCCGGCAACACATTGCCGGCTTCATCCAGCCGAAGCTTGGCCGAACTGCGCACCGGCTGACCGGTCTTCGTCCGGATCGTCTTCGCGGCGGTGGCACGGGCAACCTCGCCGGACCGGACGAGGCCCGCGCGCGGACGACCGAAGAAAGCCAACGCCCCCACGACGAGGGCGACGACGCAGCCCAAACCGAGCAGGAAGCCGGAGCGGACCTCGCGGTCGGGCGTGGATTCCGGGGACATGACGAGACCTTAACTGCGGGGCCCGGCGAGCAAAGCCGAAACACGGGGCGTTGACCCACCCCGCATGCCCGCTATGCCCGCTCCATGGACCTCGCCCCCACCGCCTACGCGCTGCTCTTCGCGGCCGGCTTGTCGGGCGGCTTCATCGACGCCATCGCGGGCGGGGGCGGGCTCATCACCGTGCCGACCCTGCTCTGGGCCGGCCTGCCGCCGCAGCTCGCGCTCGGCACCAACAAGGCGCAAAGCTCCTGCGGCACGATCCTCGCCGTGAGCCGTTACGCGCGCGCCGGACTCGTCGGCTGGGGGGAGGTCCGCCTCGCCGCGGCGCTCTCCTTCCTCGGCTCGATGGCGGGCGCCTGGACGGTGGAACTCATCGGCAACGAGGCCCTCCGGCGCGTCATCCCCTGGATGCTGCTCGCCGTGGTCGTCTACGTCGCCCTGAGCCCGCGGCTCGGCCAGGGGGCGTCCAAGGCCCGCCTGGACGCCACCCTCTTCGCCTGGCTCTTCGGCCTCACGCTCGGGTTCTACGACGGCTTCTTCGGCCCCGGCACCGGGGCCTTCTGGATCCTCGCGCTCGTCACGCTCCTCGGGCAGGAACTCACGCGGGCCAACGCCTTCACGAAGGTCGTCAATCTCGCGAGCAACCTCGGATCGCTCGTCGTGTTCGCGGCCCATGGGCAAGTCGCCCCGTGGGTCGCGCTCGCCATGATCGCCGGCCAGCTCATCGGGGCGCGCCTCGGGTCGGGACTCGTGCTGCGGCACGGCGCCGGGCTCATCCGCGGCGTCTTCCTCGCGGTGGTGCTCGGGCTCGTGCTCAAGCTGCTCTGGCCGGCCTGAGCGGGCCAGGCCCGCTCACTTCAGCGCCTGCTCGATCGCCGCCTTCAGTTCCGGGGAGTCCGGGGCGACGTCGGATTCGAAGCGGGCGAGCAGCTTGCCGTCGCGCGAGACGAGGAACTTATTGAAGTTCCAGGTCACCGGGCCGGGTCGGCCAGCTTCCTTGCCGGTGAGGGCGACGAAGAGCGGGTGGGCGCCGGCGCCTTGGACCGAGACCTTGGCGAAGAGCGGGAAGGTGACGTTGAATCGCGTGGTGCAGAACTTGCGGATCTCGGTCTCGGTGCCGGGCTCCTGGCCGCCGAAGTCGTTGCAGGGGAAGCCGGCGACGACGAGGCCCTTGTCCTGGTAGGCCTTGTGCAATTCCTGCAGCCCCGCGTATTGGCGGGTGTAGCCACAGGCGCTGGCGACGTTGACGATGAGCACGGCCTTGGGCTTGAGCGCGCCCAGCGTGGTGCCATGACCGTCGATGTCCTTGACGGGGATGGCGAGGAGGTCGGGAGCGGCGGCGTGGGCGGTGTTCATCAGGATGAGGGCGGCAAGTAGGGCTAAGGGACGCATAGGATAACCCTAACCAAAGGCTTTTCCCCGGCTTGGCAAACGTGCCCACCCCCTGCGGAACTTATTCACAGCGGGCGGGGTCGGTTGACCACCCTGCCCCATCGGTTAATCCCCTTTCAGCCGCCCCCTCGGCCACCCCATGCCTACCCCCCTGCGCGCCTTTTGCCTCTTCCTGTCGACCGCCCTGACCGCCTGGGCCGGGCCGACGGCGATCTTCGACGGGCGCAGCCTCGCCGGCTGGGAAGGCGACGTGGCCACCTGGCGCGTCGTCGATGGTTGCATCGAGGCCGGCAGCCTGGAGCGCAACCAACCGCGCAACGAATTCCTG